>JAGHBS010000055.1 GCA_021160865.1 Planctomycetota bacterium
GAAGCACGAATGCCTTTACCTGACGTTGTGATATTTGCAGCGATTTTATCGTTGTTCGGTCAGGTGGCTGATTTGTGCGAATCGGCACTAAAGCGCGATGCCAGTGTAAAAGATGCAGGCAACGTCGTTCCTACATTCGGCGGCGTGCTGGATATTTTGGATTCACCCTTATTAGCAGCACCGGTTGGATACGTACTTTTGATGATATTGTGGTAAAGTGGTTTAAGTTTATATGGAGAGATAATTCGTGGAACTGACAATCAGTCTTGATCAGCCCGATTTACGATACGCCTTGTTTGGACCTGGTGATGCACATTTGAAGATGATTCGCCAGGCATTGAACGTGCAAATGTTTGCTCGTCGAGGGGTGGTGAAAATCACCGGCGAGCCTGAAAATGTATCCCAGGCAGCAGCAGTGCTGGCGACGCTTCAGGAAAGACTCAAACGCAATCAGCCCATAACTACGGAAGTAGTTTCTGAAGCGCTCTCATCGGTATCAAAGGAAGAAAAGCCTGCCGAGACGGGGGATATAATCGCCGTTTACAATGGCAGGACGGTCAAACCACGCTCAGCAGGTCAGCGAAGGTATATCGAGGCAATTCGGACGCACGATCTGGTCTTTTGTGTAGGACCAGCCGGTACGGGAAAAACTTACTTAGCGGTGGCAATGGCAGTCAATATGCTAAAGACTGGCAGGGCAAAGCGGATGATTCTGGCAAGGCCTGCCGTTGAAGCAGGCGAAAAACTCGGCTTTTTGCCCGGTGATATGCAGGCAAAGGTCAATCCATACCTGCGACCACTCTTCGATGCATTGCACGATATGATGGACTTTGATCAATCTCGAAGATTTATGAATAATGATATTATTGAGGTAATTCCCCTTGCGTTTATGCGAGGACGGACACTCAACGATTCGGTCATAATCCTCGACGAAGCCCAGAATACTACCCCCGCACAAATGCTGATGTTCCTTACACGAATGGGGCATGGTTCGAAGATGATTATCACGGGAGACGATTCGCAAATTGACTTGCCCGAAAGTGTACCGAGCGGATTAATCGACGCAGAAAAGCGTCTGAAGGGAATAAAGGGGTTAATCTTCATCCGACTTGATAGGCGAGATATTGTCCGACATCGTCTTGTGCAGAATATTGTAGATGCTTATGGTGAGAAAAACAATCGGTAGTTATATAGGGTCATGATGAACGATCTACAAGATGTGGCCTTTTGAGAAGAAATCCAGGCAGCGCAAGCGAGAAGTTCGAAAGCCCGAGCGCGAAGGTCAAAGTCGATGGCAACGGTTTCGACAGGCTGGGGGGATTGGTGCATCGCTTATCGGAGTCGGACTGTTCATCGTGGCTTTACTTACCGATGCCTGGCCACTGGTACCGTTCTTATACCGTACGGGGCAGTATCTCGGTCACGATGTCTATGCTCGAGTAGAGTTCAAGGTTGAATCGCCCGAGGAGACACAAAGACAACGAGAGTTAGCAGCCAAGCGTGTTCCTGCGGTTATCAAACTCGACGAAACGACATTGCAGCAAATTGTTGAGGAATTAAAAAATCTTCCTGCCAAGGCAAATGCTGCCAAGACACCAGCAAAGATGGATAAATCGACTTGTAAGAAGTTCAAGTTGGAAACTTCCCTTGACCTTGCCGATTTTGCCCAATTTGCCGAGCCACCGAAGGTGAAGGATTATCATAAGCAAATTAAGACGCTTTTGGAGAAACTCACGACCGGGCCTATCGTTGTTACTGTGGAAGATTTTTCTCGTGCCTATGCCCGAAATTCTCAGCAGGTTTGTGTTGTTCGGCATGGCAAGAAGGAATATCTGCCCAAGAGTCAATTGATGAGTATAAATGCATCGGGCGAATTGGAGAGGTTTCTTGCCGGGGCTGTTTCACACTTCCCTGAAAAGATAAGGGATAATATCCTTCATTATCTTCGTGCCTGTTTTGCTTCAGGTATGTTGCCCTATCGTTTTGATTCTCAAGCCACCCGTCAGTCTGAAGAGGTTGCTCGAAGTAAGGTTAAGCCCGTTTGGCGAACGATTCCAGCAGATACGAAGATAGTACCAGCCGGTCGTAAGCGCGGACTTACCCAATCGCAAATTGCTTACCTTCTTGCTGAACATCAAGCCTATATCGCCTGGCGTGATAGGGAGCATCGGTTCTGGCGTTTGTGGGTTCTACTTGGTAGGGGGGGTATTCTGGCTGCCATAGTAGTATTGCTGGGACATTACTTGTATAAGTACAACCCACGAATAATCGAGAATCACGCCCGTGCTGGTTCGATTGCATTGTTGCTGGGATTGATGCTAATTGCCTGCAAGTTCACTATTGTGGGTAAGTTAAGTCCTTACCTTTCGGTTTTCTGGATATTTTTAGCAGCGACAATAATGACAATTGCTTACGATCAGCGTTTTGCTCTTGCTGTTTCTGGAGTATTGGTGGTATTGATAGTTCTTCAGCTACGGGCTGGTCTGACGGAATTGATAGTTTTTGCCTTATCAGCAGCGATAACAATCTTTCAATTGAGGGAGATTCGCACTCGGAGCAAACTTATCGAGGTTGGCGGAATAACAGCGATAATCCTAATTTTAGCGACTCTGGCAGCTGAGGCTGCCAAAGATGTTCCGATAAGATTTGCCTTTGTGGATTCTTGCTATGCCGCAGGGGCTGCCATCGCCGCTGGATTTATAACACAGGGTATCCTGCCTCTAATCGAACGGATATTCCAGGTAGCAACATCGTTGACGCTTCTGGAATGGTGCGATGCAAATAAACCTTTATTGAGACGGTTGGCGCTCGAGGCACCCGGTACGTACAACCACTCGTTGGTCCTTGGTGCGTTGTGCGAATCAGCCGCTGAAGCCATTGGTGCTAACGGCTTACTTGCCAGGGTTGGTGCGTATTATCACGACATCGGTAAGATTAATAAGCCCGATTATTTCGTGGAGAATCAGACTGGGGCAGTATCGAAACACGATAAACTCTCGCCGGCAATGAGTCTGCTGGTGATAAAGGGGCATGTCAAGGATGGTCTGGAGATGGCAAGGGAGTATGGTTTGCCCAAGGTGTTATGGGAGTTCATCGCCACCCATCACGGTACGACATTGGTTGAGTATTTTTATCATAGTGCGTCGGTTCAAAGGGAAAGTAGCGGACAGAGTGCTCCCGATGAGGTCGAGTTTCGCTATCCGGGCCCCAAACCGAGAATGAAAGAGGCTGCCATTCTCATGCTTGCTGATGCTGCTGAATCTGCAATTCGTGCCATACTACCTGAACCCACTGCTGGTCGAGTCGAGGCGCAGGTGCATGAAATTGTCAACAGTCGGCTTACTGATGGTCAACTTGACGATTGCGAACTAACCTTACGGGAAGTCCACGCTGTTGAAGCATCGTTGGTCAAGAGTCTCTGCGGGATGTTTCATGCAAGGGTGGCATATCCCTCACAGAAGAAGTCGGCTGCCAATAAGGCACAAGATCGAACGAATAATCGACAAGATGGTGGCGAAAATTCTCAGCCCGATACGGGTACATCCGCATAAGTCTTATAACTTTATAATTTCAGCCCTGTAGCACTCTTGCTAATCAAACACATCCCTTCGATATTCTATTTGCTGCAATCTATTTGCTGTGAATTAATGGGGCGGGGTTGGCAAAAATAGTCAGGTGTTATTCTTCAAGATATGTTCTATGAAGGCAGCTACAGGATTTTTGCCTCGGGGAGGTAAGATGATATCTGCAGATTGTTTTAGTTGCTCAGGTGCATCAATGGGCGTGCCGGAGAGCCCAGACTTTTGAAGCATTACAAGGTCGTTATTATCATCACCAATGGCAGCAAATTCGTGGGGGGAGATGTGAAATCCTTGAGCAAGGTAAACAAGGGCGGTGAACTTATCCGTCCCAGCTGAGAACGCTTCGACAATATCGACCTCACGATGGGATAGATATATGTCCTGAATGACAATACGGTCTCCGAAATGTTCCTTGAGCGTTTCGACGATTGGTCTTCCCTTGCCAGGCTCTTCCAGCAGGCTAAGCCGGAGCGGGCGAGGGTAATCATTCCTGTCGAGCCGATCTACTCGGCGGATTCTTCTTTGTACAGCAGTTATGAATCGCTGATATAAGGGATTATCTTCATATTTTCCTAACAGGAAATAATCAAATCCTTCCCTCCAGGCATCAACAAGTGCCATTACTGGATAGCCCATTTGAAGCATCTGCTCAGCAAGTTCTTGAGCATCGTGGCGAGTAAAAGCCCTGCTATAAAGTGTTCTGCCGGTATCGGGTTCAGCCACCAGAGCGCCACCGGCACAGATGACCGGAGCATGTGGGGCGGGTAGATTTAATTGCTCCCAAATATGCTTGGCTTCGGGC
>JAGHBS010000121.1 GCA_021160865.1 Planctomycetota bacterium
AGATGACTCGATAGGTACGTATCTCTACACCCTTGCTTTCAGCCAGGGAAGCAGCACGATTGCTTGGCACCACCCTGAAACCGAGAACAATCCCCTCAGATGCCTCAGCCAGGAGGACATCACTTTCGGTTATCGCACCCACACCTGAGTGCAGAATCTTTATATTCACCTTGTCGCTTTTAATCTTTTCGATGCTTTCAAGAAGAGCCTCGAGCGTACCTTGAACATCGGCTTTAACCACAAGTTTCAACTCAAGGGTCTCTTCTGATTCAATCTGATCAAACAGTGCCTCTAAACTCGCCTTAGGCGCAACAGAGGCAGCCTCGGTACGCTTCCGCCTCTGTCGTTCCTCAGCAACGTTCTTTGCCAGTTCCAAACTGCTGACAACGTAGAAGCGCTCACCGGCAGGGGGCATGTCCTTCAATCCATAAACTTTCACCGGCATAGCAGGTCCTGCTTCGTTGATAACCTTTCCACGATCATCGAACATCTTACGCACTCGCCCGTAGGTATCGCCGCAAAGAATTATATCACGATTCCGAAGCGTACCGTCACGAACAAGCAAGCCGACAACCACACCCTCACGTGGATCGTGGGACACTTCTATAACCCAGCCTTCTGCCGGTGCAGATGGATCGGCTTTGAGTTCAAGAATCTCAGCCTCCAAGGAAAGCAATTCAACCAGTTCGTCAATTCCTTGACCTGTAACTGCCGATGTCTCGACAACTTCGGTTTGACCGCCCCATTGTCGAGGTTGAAGCCCATGTTCAGCTAATTGCCCCAGGGCACGTTGAACATTTGCATTGGGTAAATCAATCTTATTCAACGCCACTATAATTGGAACATCGGCAGCCTTAGCGTGATTTATCGCCTCGATGGTTTGAGGCATCACACCATCATCGGCAGCAACCACCAAAACAACCACATCGGTCATATTCGCACCACGAGCACGCATTGCAGTAAATGCCTCGTGGCCCGGGGTGTCGAGGAATACCACGTGCTTCCCACCGAGATCATATCGATACGCACCGATGTCCTGTGTAATACCGCCTTCCTCCCCGGCAGCAACTGCAGCATTTCGGATACGATCCAGAAGCGATGTCTTTCCGTGATCAACATGACCCAAGAAGGTCACAATTGGCGCCCGAGGCACCAGTTGACCCCTTTTACGAGAGGCAAGCTCCTTCATTAATTGATCTTCTGCGGTGCTGACCTCGCGTATCTTCAAATCAATACCACAATCGGATGCTATTATTTGGGCGACTTCAGCATCGATAATCTGATCGATTGTTGCATCAATATCTATTTCGCGCAATTTACGGATGATTTCCTTGGTCTTGATACCCGTAGCTGCCGATAGACTCTTTACTGTGATAGGCTGGGAAATTTCTACAGCACCGGTCTTCGTTGGTGTGGCTTGCTTGGGTTGAGTCTTGGTTGCAGGAGCCCGGCGGCGACGCAACGTACCGCCCGCAGCGGCCGCCAATCTCTCTGACCGCTCTTGCAGGTCACGGTCACGCCACTCGTGTATTCCCTCAGTTAGATCGATAATCCGTCCTCCTTTGCGACGAGGACTTCGACGCCTACTCCGCAATGCTTTTTCATCATCGCCGGAAGGTTGACCCTTTTTGCCTCGCGATGGTGGGGCAGAAACCTTTCCGCGTGAAATCATATCACTTACAGGCATCTGTTGAGATGGGGCTGATTTTCCTTTCCCCGCCCGCTTGCCTCCTCTCGGACGCAGTGCGCCCATTCCTATATCAATACCATCAAAACGTACAACACGAGGGCCTTGAAGTTTCACCGGCTTAGGTACTACCTGCGGACCAGCCGGCTTGACCACCGGCGGACGAGGTGGTTGGCTGGGAACTGCCTTTGGGGCTTCCGGTTTCTTCTCTGGTTGGGGTTTAGCCTCTTCTACCGGTGGGGCAACTTCGGCAGCCTCTTTCTTCTCGGCAGCTTCAACCGCCTTAGCTTGAGGCTCTTGCGGCTTTGCTTCAACAGTAGCCGGGGGCTGCTGCTTCTGAAGTGTTGGCGCTTCGGGCTGGGCTTGAGTCTGCGCAACGGCTGCATCTTGTTTAGGCTCGGTTGACACCTCCGCTGCTGCTTGCACATCAACTGGCTCAACCTGTTGTTTAACTTCCTCGGCAGGTACTTCAGAGACAGCAACAGGTTGGAGAGGTTTCTCTTCCTTTACTTCCTCAGCTGTTGCAACTTGCTGGACAGGTTCCTCTTCTGCCTTTTTCTTGCGACGTCGCTGACTGGCAGCCTTCTTCCGTGCCTTGGCTAAGTCAACGTGTTCAGCAGTTTCCACCGCTGTTCCGGACGAAGCCTCGCTGAACCATTCTCTAATAGTAGCCTCGAGTCCGGCTGATAACGTTGCCATATGATTCTTCAGGTCCAGACCCTCAGCTCGGCACTTCTCCAAGATGTCCTTGGAGCGAACCTTCAGTTCCTTCGCAAGTTCGAATACTCGTTTAGCCAATTTTACAACTCCCGCACCGCAATAATACCCTACGATGCATCTACTTATCCGCCTAATTAGCGGTAAAGTGTCAATCTAACCTAATTATGATTCACTCTGCACACCCAACGAGGGTGAACTATCATCTAACTTACCTTTTTCAATTCGTTCATTATCATTTGCAAGTTCAGTAATACTATCATCTTTATCGGAAGCAGCATCGACGCTACTTTGCTGATCTTCAGATGATTGTTCCAAATTCGTCTTCTCTGTATCATCCAGGCCAGCTTCCTGTTCTGTTTGAGATGGTTGAGATGTTGTTGATTTTTCTGCCGAATCCTTCTCCGCTTCGACTGGTTGAGATTTCGATTCTGCCTGTTTCTCTGCGATGCGCTTCGCTGCCTCGCTACAATGCTGAACAATACGTTCAGCCAGGCCACGATCAAGTTGAAGTTCCTTTACAAGAGGTTCGACGCCAACCTCCTCTACATCCAGTACATTGACCATACCAAGGGCAACTATCTGGCTAACAATCTGACTATTCACCCCTTCAACCTCAAGAAGCGTCTTTTCCAATACGTCCAAAGCATTGTTGAACTCATCCGGCGTAAGAATATCAATATCCCACTGAGTAAGCCTTGTGGCGAGTCTGACATTCTGCCCTCGTTTGCCAATTGCTAAAGATAACTGATCGTCAGTAACCACCACGATGGCTCGTCCAAGTTCGAAACAAAGACTAATATCGTAAACCTCAGCCGGTTTGAGGGCGTTTGCAATAAGGACCTTAGAAGAATCGTCCCATCGGACAATATCGATTTTTTCACCGCTTAGTTCGTCAACGATACTTCTGATTCTGCTTCCTCGAATACCAACACACGCCCCGACAGGGTCAACCCGAGAATCGGTACTGCTAACGGCAACCTTTGTTCGATAGCCTGCCTCTCTTGCAAGAGCACGAATCTGGACAATTTTTTCAGCCACCTCAGCAACTTCCAGTTCGAAAAGCCGTCTTACAAAGTCTGGGTGTGTTCGTGATAGCACAATACGCACCTGTCCGTTTTGCGCACGAACGTCAATCACTATTGCACGAATTCGATCCTCAATAGAATGCGTCTCACCTGGAATTTGCTCGCTTTTTGGCAAGATGGCTTCGACCCTACCAAGATCAACAATTAATGTTCCACCTTCGCGGCGAATCACTCTTCCTGAAACTATCTCTCCCTTACGATTCAGATATTCCTCGTAAATACTTTCGCGCTCAGCCTCACGTATTCTCTGAATCATTACCTGCTTGGCGGTTTGTGCTGCGATGCGCCCCAGTTCGCTCATCGACATAGGATTCCCGTCAACCATCGCAGAAATTTCCCCAGTGGCTCGATCAATATGTACCTCGATCTTGGCATTGCGCGAATATGCCTTGCGAATAGCGGAAACCATTGCCGCTTCGATATCTTCAAAGACAATCTCCGGACTGATGTTTTTGTCCTTAGCTATGCTGTCAACCAAACGTAGCAGTTCTTGATTCATACCCATCTTCCTATCTATTTATCTGCTATTCCTGGCGAAAAAAAGTGGGCTTTTTGCCCACTTTTGTAGTTTCACCTCGACTGACGGTACCTATGGCGAATTAATTCTAACTCATCTTCCCTCCCAGACCTTTTCTCAACCAATCTTCGCCAACCGTCACATCCAGGCTGGGCATTCCAACCGGCAAAGGTCAGACGAACACTTTCGTCCTATGCCGAAACACCGCTCTTTTCTCCGATCACGCACAAGTTTGCACCAGTTTCACCAGGCTCGAAAACATGCACCCTTTCTGTATCTAAGTATATCACTGTATCACTTTGTTCTTCAATAGGTTGATGAGCGTCAATCCTTGCTACTATGGGGTTCTGGTCCTTTGCGACCATGTGAACATCCTTTCTTTCACCAAGCGGTTCGACAACCTTTACGAAAACTGGCAGGGCATTATCGGGTTTAGCAAAGCGTCCCTCACGAACTGCAGAAATGTGCTCCGGTCTAAATCCTAATTCAACATCTTCTCCTATGTGGTCTTCCAGTGATGGGGCAAACTCATCAGAAAGTCGAATTCTCGCCCCTGCCCCTTCCCACCATATATGACCATCGGCAGCGGCGAGCTTGCCCGGCAAGAAGTTCATTGCAGGGGTACCTACAAATCCTGCAACGAAGCGATTTACTGGCCTCTCATACACTGCCAGAGGCGTATCACATTGCTGAATAACCCCGTCAAGCATAACTGCAATGCGGTCTCCCAGTGTCATGGCTTCTTCTTGATCGTGTGTAACATAAATAGTCGTCGTGCCAAGTCTATGGTGCAAAGCCTTTAGTTCCGAGCGGGTTTCAACACGGAGTTTTGCATCCAGGTTGCTCAGTGGTTCGTCAAATAGGAAGGCAGCGGGGTCTCGCACAATTGCCCTACCGACTGCTACACGCTGCCTCTGTCCGCCCGAAAGTGCCTTAGGCTTGGAGTTTAGCAAATCCTCAATGCCGAGCATCTTCGCTGCACTTAAGACACGTCGTCTAATCTCATCTTTGGGATACTTCCGCAATTTCAGCCCGAAAGCCATGTTATCATAAACCGACATGTGCGGATAAAGCGCATAATTCTGAAATACCATCGCAATATCACGGGCTTTGGGTTCAACATTATTGATAAGTCTATTTCCGATATATATCTTCCCGTAGGTAATATCTTCCAAGCCTGCAACCATTCGCAACGTGGTACTCTTTCCACATCCACTCGGGCCGACAAGGACAAGAAATTCCTTATCCTTCACTGTGAGATTGACATTTTTAACAGCTTCAATACCGTTATCATAAATCTTTGTTACGTTCTCAAATACAACTTCTGCCATTACGGTTTCTCCTGCATGTATTCCACTTATCCTATTTCTCTATAAAATGCTGATTTTACAATCATCGACCACACCTGTCAAAACTAAATTATATTATACACATCCCATTATACCATTTAAAACCTTATTGAAGGCAAAATGTATCGGGTGTATTATTTTTCAATCAGATTCATACTCGTAATGCAAATTGAATGGCACAGCATCGACCTAAAGGCTGGACGGATTTAGTATCGCGGACAAAATCGGATGCAATTAACCTTCGCAATAAGGTTGAATTATGATTGATATAAAGTTAATTCGTGCCAATCCTGATTTATTCATTCACGCCGCCAAGGTGAAGAATATCTCCGTCGATATTAACCGACTGCTTGAGATCGATAAGCAACTCCTTCATCTTCGGCAAGAACTTCAAGAAATTCGCACGGAGCAGAACAAGACGGGCAAGGAAATTCCTCGCCTTGACGGACAGGAAAAACAGGCCAAAATCGAACAACTCACTAAACTCAAGACAAGGGCGAAGGAAATATCACAACAGATTGACAATCTCCAGCCCGAATTCGACCGCCTGATGCTGCTTGTTCCCCAACCACCAGACCCCTCCGTACCAATCGGGGCTGATGAAAAAGATAACGTTGAAATCAAAAAAGTCGGTGAAATCCGCAAATTTGATTTCGAACCGCTCGATCACGTTGAACTGGGAAAGGCACTGGACATCATAGACATCGACCGTGGAGTGAAACTGGCCGGTGCAAGGAATTACTGCCTGAAGGGCGCCGGGGTTTTGCTTCATCAGGCAGTTTTGAAATTAGCGATTGACATCATTCGCAAGAAGGGCTTTACACTTCTGACGGTACCAGTTCTGGTGCGCGATAAGGTGATGTACGGCACGGGCTATTTTCCCGTGGGGATGGATCAGGCATATCTCGTAGAACGAGACGGTCTAAGCCTGGCAGGTACTGCCGAAGTCCCCCTTACTGCCTATCATGCCGATGAAATCCTCGACGAAGCGGACTTGCCGAAAAAGTACGCTGCCCTTACACCCTGCTACCGACGCGAAGCAGGCGCTGCTGGGAAAGATACCCGTGGGCTGTACCGTATTCACTATTTCGACAAGGTTGAACAAGTAATAATTGGGCCTAACGATGCCGAAATGTCCGTCAGGTTCCATCAGGAAATCCTCGCTAATTCAGAGGAAGTTCTGCAGGCATTGGAATTGCCCTACCGCGTGGTGAACGTTTGCACGGGCGATTTGGGACAAGGACAGGTTCAGAAATTCGATATAGAAACCTGGATGCCTTCACGGAACGCCTACGGCGAGACACATTCTGCGAGCAGGTTCCATGAATTTCAAGCCCGCCGATTGAACATTCGCTACCGCGGAGAAGACGGGAAACTTCGCTTCTGCCACACCCTCAACAATACAGTAATCGCCAGCCCACGCATATTGATACCAATCCTTGAACTCTATCAGAACCGCGATGGCTCGGTGACGATTCCCCACGCCCTCAGGGACTACATGGATGGCATGGAAAAAATCGAACGAAAATGACGGTATAATAAACAAGTAATAAGGAGATGCAAAATGACAAGAAAAAATCGGGGATCAACCCGACTCATTCTGGCAGGTGGTGGGCTTATCGGATTATTGGCCGTTATCTTTATCATCATGTACTTATCCACCGCCTCGCTTGAAACCACCGCAAAAACCGAAAAACATCTACGGAAAAAAATTGATGTGATACAAGGGCAAATCACCCAAAAAAATAAACAAATCAACAGGATGCTGGGCGAATCCTACGACGTAATCCTGCAAGACCCTGGCCAGGAACAAGACAAACTTATCAAGGCAATACAATCACTCAAGCACATCACTGCCAATGAGGCTGAGGAAATAATCTTATCATCCCCAGTAACTATCCTCACTGATGTCTCCAGCTCCGAAGCCCATCATGCCAAGAGCGTTCTTACTCGTGCCGGTGCGACGGTTGCAATCCGAAAAAACCGTTGACACACTATGAAAACCGCTGCGAGCATATTAGCCAAAGCCGCTTATTAAGAGCAAGCTTGAAAACCCTTGATATATAATCCTTTTTCACATATAATTATTATAGAATGAACGTTATGGCATATTGTTCACTGTTCGAAACACATTACGTGGGAGGTAATTTATATGAAGAAAGATTCTTGTACTAATGGTAGAGTTGGATTTCTTACAGAAGGAAAGGGATTTACGCTCGTTGAACTTCTTGTGGTAGTGGCTATTATTGCATTATTGATCTCTATCTTACTACCGTCGCTTCAACGGGCAAAGGAACAAGCGAGAATAACTGTATGCCTGACAAATCTTAGGAGCCTGGGGACTGCTTTCAGTCAATACGCTGCTGAGAACAACGACTGGTACCCTGCTTCATGGGCATGCGGAGGAATAAATTACAGCGACGATGAATACGAACCCGAATACATGTGGGATACCATACTCAGACCTTACTACAACGATATTAACATGATACACTGTCCAAGTGATAAGATACCCCGCCAATCATACTATGAAGAAGCTCCCGTTCCGGAAGACAAACGATATCCCCGCTCGTATGGAATGAATGTCAATGTCTCAGGTAAAGGGCCTTCACACGTAAGCTACTGCGCTGGTAGCCCCTGGCCAGCAGATGTTCACAAGATAACCGAGGTCACAAATCCAACAGATACCCTGCTACTGGGCGACATGTGGGATTCCAATTATGGGCTTACCTATCCAGGTGCCGATTCTTACTATCACTATAGCCCCAACGTCTATGGAGATTATCAAGGTAGCTGGATGTCGGGAAACTCCCTCGGAAGAACACCAACGTTCTATCATCGTGAAAAAGATTCAGCCAATTTCCTGTTCTGCGATGGACACGCCACCTTGTTGCCCGAAAATAATCCGAACCTTACCGAGGAATCTGATTACTATTACTGGTGGCGGGAAAAATAATAATATAGGTTGCTGATTGATTTTTGTTATCTTCCTCGCTGCACGAATAACGTGAATTTATAAATAGTGAAAGGGTTGCGCCTTTCTAACAAGGTTGCAAAGCCCTGATCAGGAAAACAAAAGAATGATGACAAAAACAATGGAGGAAAAAAACAAACACGGGTTTACGCTCATTGAATTGCTTGTAGTAATAGCCATTATTGCATTGCTGATTTCTATCTTGCTACCATCACTTCAAAGAGCAAAGGAACAAGCAAGAATAGCTGTATGTAGAACAAATCTTAGGAGCCTGGGGACTGCCTTCAGTCAATACGCTGCAGAGAACAACAACTGGTATCCTGCTTCATGGGCATGCGGAGGAATAAATTACAGCGACGATGCGTACGAACCTGAATATATGTGGGATACCATACTCAGACCTTACTACAACGATATTAACATGATTCATTGTCCGAGTGATAAGATACCGCGCCAATCATACTATGAAGAAGCCCCTGTTCCGGAAGACAAACGATATCCCCGCTCGTATGGAATGAATGTCAACGTCTCAGGCTTAGGGCCTTCCAGCTACTGTGCTGACATCAGACCCTGGCCTGCAGATGTTCACAAAATATCCGAGGTCACAAACCCTGCGGATACTCTACTATTGGGCGACATGTGGGAATCTAATTATGGGCTTACCTACCCAGGTGCCGATTCTTACTATCACTATAGCCCCAACGTCTATGGAGATTATCAGGGCAGCTGGATGTCGGGAGACGCCCTTGGAAGAACACCAACATTTTATCATCGCGACAAAGATTCAGCGAATTTCCTGTTCTGCGATGGACACGTTACCTTGTTGCTCGAAAATAATCCGAACCTTAGCGAGGAATCCGATTACTATTACTGGTGGCGGGAAAAATAACAATATAGGTCGCTGATTGATTTTTGTTGTAGTCGCTCTTGCTGCATGAATAACGTGAATTTATAAATATAGTGAAAGGGATTGCACCTTTCCAACAAGGTTGCAAAATCCGTGATCGGGGAAACAAAACAATGATGACAACGGCAACGGAGAAAAAAAACAAACATGGATTTACGCTCGTTGAGCTGCTTGTAGTAATAGCCATTATTGCATTGCTGATTTCTATCTTGCTACCATCACTTCAACGGGCAAAGGAACAAGCAAGGATAACTGTATGCTTATCAAACCTTAGGGGCCTGGGGCTCGCTTTTAGTCAATATGTTGCAGAAAACAACGGTTGGTATCCTCCTGCAGCAGCATGTGGCGGACTTTCATATGGGATGGTGCGAGGAGATGTGCGGGGGCCCGAATACACATGGGATACAAATCTAAAGCCTTACTACAATGATGTTAACATGATTCATTGCCCAAGCGACAATTTGTACCGAAATTACCTGAACATTCGTGATACCCTCGTCACCTGTCAAGCCCCAAGTGGTGTTGCCGATGATGGAGGTGATGTACCTAAGAACATGCGTTTTCCTCGTTCGTATTCAATCAACGCTGCTGTAACGTGGATGGGGCCGTCAAAAGATGGCGAAAACAATGGATACTGGGGATATGTTCCTCCATTTCCCTGGCCTGGAACAGTCCACAAGGTTACGGAGGTTTCGGACCCCGGCTGGACCATCCTTCTTGCTGACAGATGGGAAGCGTTTATGTGGTATAACAATTATGTCCCCTTCCCGGGTATTCATGGTGGGTATATATGCTGCGGCATGCAGGCTGGTGAAAGAGGGGGAGGTGGAGAACATCCGAGATTGCCCACCTATTACCACGCAGACCACGATAAGGCAAACTTCTTGTTCTGCGATGGACATGGAAAAACACTATTGTCCAGCGACCCTAACGTAGACTGGGTTGATAGCTACTACTGGTGGCGGGACAAAGGTAATATGCCGGATTAGATTACCTCTAGTAAAGAACACTTCCCCCAAACCAGGCGAAAAGGTGATACAAAAACTCTCAAGCCAAACCTCTACAAAGAGGAGAAGATTATCGATTTTGCCTCATGAAGGGACATGCTAATTGCTAAAAAGACCAGCCGATGCCCTTGTAAAACAGTTTCCGTGAGTCTAATCAGTAGAATCCGTGGACTTGATGGTCTTGAGTTTTATTCGATTAGCGGTGATTTCAACAACTTTGAGTTTGACGTTTTTCAGTTCCGTCAGGTGATCGGCAAGGTTTTCGTTATCGTAGCGGTATTCCACATCGATATTTGCTATACCTTCGGTAATTTCCCTCAGGCGTAGTGCCTGGACGCCACGCAACTTAGTTACCTCAGCCTTGAAGAGTTTCCACGTCTTGTAATCCATTCCCTTGATGACAAGATGGATTGTTCGCGAGATGTTTGCTCGCTTTCTCCACGCCTCGACGACGGCAGCGAGTATTTTCGGGGCATATTTCTGGGCCAATTTTTTCAAGGCGGTATCTGCGGCTCCGCCTCGCTGAAGCGAATTAACGGTAATCGGACCATAACTTTGTGAAACCAGCACGCGGGCTGAATCGGTCTGCACGACACGGATATTCAATGTGGCATTGTACTGGTACATCGTCACACCGGCGACCTCAATCCGCCTGCCGAACTTCGCGGTGGCTCTGCCACTAACGACCACATCAGCCTTGAACTTCGCACCGGCTGCCGCTACTGCCTTATCATCATTCTTGATTACTGCCAGCAAGACATCACGCTTGGATAGTTTCTCGGTCGTAGCACGATCCATCAGCGTAATTCCCTTGCTCAGGAAGAAACTTTCTATCTTGCTTTGGACGATTCCGCCCTGGGTGACCTCGTATCTCAGCGAGTTCGGCCTGTGCAATACCGCCTCGACAATGGCAACGATGACACGCGGATTGTTCTCCTGGTTAATCGTGTGGGCGATAACAGACCAATCCTTCTGGAACTTCTGCGTCGAGACCAACACACGCACACGGGCGAAGGTCTTTTTGTTATCCTTCCATACCTTGATAACCTTATGCTCACGGACGTATCCGACGGCATTTGCAAAGATTCTATCGTAAACAGCCTTATAATCTCTCGTCTTGGATTGTGCCGTCAAGAAGACCCCGCAAGCTTGCTCGACTGCCTTGCGGAGCGCCTGGGCAATAGCCTCATCCCTGGCTTTGAGGTCAGTCCCCGCTGCTATACCAGTCACCGTAACCCATTTGTTTACTACCTTGGCCTTGATATTCTGACCAAGGACAACTTGCCAAAGCGCCGCCACCACAAACGAGACACAAACGATCAGAGATAGAAATCTATTTCTCGCCACTTTCCCACCTCCCACAAGGACTATGCTTTACTTGAACAAAGCTATTCTGCCTTGAACTTGGCCTTGATGACATTTTGCGATACGTCGGTGATTTCCAGCGTCTCTATCTGTTCGACGATCTTCTCAGCAAGGGCTTCAGCGGGGATGTCGGATTCAAGCGAACATTCAGCAATTTTATTGTGATACTTGGCATTGACAGCCTTGATGTGCTTAATCTTCTTGAGCGATTTTTTCAATATGACGTACTGCTTGAACGAGAGCCCCTCAATGTGAAGTTGCACCTCGCCCCGACCCCCCATGACATCCTGCCAGAACCTCAAGATATCATTTCGCACTTTTGGGGCGATTAACCTTGCCTGGGCATCGAGGGATTTATTAGCAGCCGATCGCCAAACGCGGTCCACCCCACGAGTAGACCTGCCTGGAATGCTCGAAAGCATCTGGGCTGTATCAGAC
>JAGHBS010000021.1 GCA_021160865.1 Planctomycetota bacterium
CACTGACATTCAAAATCAACGGAAATGGAAATGAAGGTATCACGACGATAGAGATCGTTGATGATTACTTCGACGACGGTGTATCCTTCGCCGGGACTGACAATATCATCGTGGATATATCAGCCGGCGGCCCGTTTGCTTCCAGCTATACCCTTATGACGTGGACGGGAAGCGAAAGCGGCACGCCATCGCTTGTTCTGCCAGATAATTGGACATGGAATAGCGATACCTGGCAAACGGATAACAAAATCGTAGTCACCGTCCCCGAACCGACTACACTGGTATTTGTCTTGATGGGTATGGGAACTTACCTGGGGATAATTCGTGAAAAAAGAAGGCTATCATAAAAGCCAAAATAAATGAGGCAAAGGCAAGAAAAAAAGACAACTTTCGCAAATGCTCAACCCCAGCTGACAAATCGAAAATCAGCTGGGGTTGCCTTTTTATATATTCTATCCCTGCCAATGAAACCGCTGCAGGCGGCTACAACATCATTACAACGATGCAACCAACTTCCTCTTGAATATGGGAAATGAACGTGCTTTTCGTATATACTATTCGTAAGAAATCATTGTTGCGGGTATATTTAAATTATGGAAATGACCGATGATGTTTTCTGTATACAAGATGACTTGAGGGTTTTGAACGATGGCAGAAGAATATAATCCCGAATCCGATATCAAGGGGCGAATTGAGCAACTACTCCTCGAAATCAAGGAACTGAAGCAACGGCGGGATAAGGCAAAAGATGCTGAATCAGCCGAGGTACTCGATCAACAGATAAAAGACCTTGAAGACCAGGTTGAGTTCCTCCGCCGACAGCTGCCCGAAGAAGAAAAACCTACTAACCCCTAACTTATAAACATCAATCCGAAAGGCGACCAAGCCTGACGGCTACCGCAATCGTATTTCCTCAAAGATCGAAATACATGCAGAACTCAAACGGATGAGGCCTCTGGCGGAGGGCTTCGACTTCATTTTCTCGCTTATACTTAATCCAGTAGTAGATTACATCGTCGGTGAACACATCCCCCTCAAGTAGATAATCATGGTCAGCCTCAAGCGCATCTAAGGCAGCATCAAGATCGGGCGGAGTTGATTCAATCTTCGCAATCTCCTCCGGCTCCAGTTTGTAAATATCCTTATCAATCGGATCGCCCGGATCAATTTGATTTCTGATCCCATCCAGCGCCGCCATGGTCATCGCCGAAAACGCCAGATACGGATTACAACTACTATCGGGACAGCGGAACTCAAGCCGCTTGGTCCGGGGATTATCACTGTACATCGGTATGCGAATGGCAGCAGAGCGGTTTCGACTTGAATAAACAAGATTCACCGGTGCCTCATAACCCGGTACGAGCCGCTTGTAGCTGTTAGTCGTCGGATTGGTAAAGGCTAACAGCGAGGGAGCGTGTTTCAAAATCCCACCGATAGCCCAGAGACCGATATCGGATAGTCCGGCATATTTATCGCCTGCAAAAAGCGGGGTATTACCTTTCCAGAGAGAAAAGTGCGTGTGCATTCCCGAACCATTATCCTGGAAGAGCGGCTTGGGCATGAAGGTAACGGTCTTGCCATACTTAGCAGCCACCCCTCTGGTGATGTACTTATACAGCATCACCTTGTCGGACATGTTGACAAGGGTATCGTATATCATGTCGATTTCTGCCTGTCCGCCTGTAGCGACTTCGTGATGGTGTGTCTCTACCTCTATGCCACACTGCATAAGAATTGAGACCATTTCAGAACGGATATCCTGACCTTGATCAGTCGGCGGAACAGGAAAGTACCCTTCCTTGAGACGAACCTTATAACCACGATTGGACGGATCATCGCTTCCTCGATTCCAGATACCTTCGCTACTGTCAACGAAGTAAAAGGCACTATTGACGGTCTGATCATATCGAACGTGGTCGAAGATGAAAAACTCCAACTCAGGCCCGAAATACGCCCTATCGGCAATGCCACTTTTAGCTAAATACGCTTCGCATTTCCTTGCTACCGAGCGCGGGTCCCTGCTATACTCGCGAAAATCGATGGGGCTTTTAATATCACATATCATCATCAGCGTCGGACGCACGAGGAATGGATCGACTACAGCAGTATTAGCTACTGGAACAATCAGCATGTCCGACTCATTTATTGCCTGCCAACCTCGCAGGGACGAACCATCAAAGCCGAACCCCTGGGTGAAACTTTCAACCGTTATCGCATCGGCCGGTACCGTCAAGTGCTGCCAGAGGCCGGGGAAGTCCATGAATCGCAAATCCACGAACTCTATCTTTCCCCTTTTCCCTTCCGGACCATAAGTGATTTCTGCATTGCGGATGAAATCTACCACCTCCTCTGGCGTATTGAACTTCCCGACACTATGCATTTGGTTCTCCTCTTACCACTTGACATATAGGCCAGATTTGTCAAAGATTCAAAGGGTACTCCAAATAGTAAGCATCGAAGTTTATCCGGGTGCAATTACTCTGTCAAGAGACCACGGCACTTTTTTCAGTGTAGATTCAATCATTAGTTTTTTTTGGGGGATTCCCATAATGGTATGTACCTGTCCCAACCTTTAGTGTGTTAAGGACACGGGACACAGAAACAAAATTAAAATGCTCCAGTAGTTTTCGAAGCTTTCCTTCTGTCCTTTTCAGGTTAACTCGATGTCGCCATTGATTAAGGCGACTCATCGGTAAAAGCGGTTGGGCATCGTCAAACTCCCACGGATGGAGATAGATCATTCCGCATTGACCATTCTTCTCAGCACCATTTAGCGCAGCAATAATAAGACAAACCGGTAAGATTCTGAGATACCCACCACCACCAATAGGCAAGTTTCTTCTCCACAATCGTACTGTCAATGGTGGGATTTCTAATACCCTACCCCCTGCCGGACCGATTGCATAATGCACATATCCAGGCGCATCAGGTACCCCGTAGCGATCATGGTGGATTGGAAAAATCGATGAATCATATTCATAGCCCATCTCGGATAAAATGTCTATCGCCCAAGCCGTCTGGTGGGTTATCGAGAAAGTAGGGGCACGAAACCCTATAACCGGCTGTCCCGAAATGTCCTCAAGCATCTTCCGAGTATCCTCCAGTTCGGCTCGAAATCGCTGCGGCGTAAGTTCCCTGAGCATGCTATGACTCATACCATGAGAGGCAATCTCATGACCTGCATTAGCAATCATATTTATCACTTCTCTCTCATAGCGGGCTACCCATCCCAATATGAAAAATGTGGCTGACGCATTGTATTCATTCAAAAGCTGTAAAATCAGCTCCACCATCGGTACAAGGCGCTTTTCAAAGGAATTCCACTCAGCATAGCTTATATTTTCTGCCGCTGCTTCTACCTGGAAGTACTCCTCCACATCGAAACTCAATATGTGACAATGTGGCTTTTCTATGTTGCTACGTTTGATACTTTGTTTTGCCTGATGTGTCACTGCCTTTCTGATTTCATCCTCTTAAGAGCCTCTTTGGCAAGCTTTACCGCACGGGCCTCAGCCACGCTCAAATTGCCACCCTTGGCCTCTATGGCTTGTGCTGAATCGATCACCGCCTGAAAATGCCATTGACCCAAATCACGATTATTAGCATTAGTTTCAACAACCCCTAAGTGGTAATGAATCTCTGGTGAAAGAGGTAAACCTTTAACTGCTCGACGAAGTTCGTATAATGCCTCATTCTTCCTACCAAGAAGATACAATATCCACCCCCTTGTATCGCGAAAAGAAGATGCTTGGGGATAGGCTTGAATTGCAGTATCAGCTTTTTTCAGCGCCTCAGAAAGCTTATCTGGTGCATCCGGATATACGTAAGCCATAAGGTATGCTTCATTGTTGGCTACCACTGGATTCTTTGTAATCTCCCAAACTTTGCGATAAATCGTAATCGCTTCTTTAAGCCGCCCTACTTTTTCAACCGCCAGAGCCAGTCCCATCAATGCCGAAATATCCGCCTTATCTTCAGCAACAATTTGTCTATATAATGCCGCTGCCTCCTTATATTTCCCCGAATTCATTAGCAATGTCGCGCGGATCATACG
>JAGHBS010000175.1 GCA_021160865.1 Planctomycetota bacterium
GATGGGAATATCACATCGAGAAATATAAAGGTACAATAGCCAAGCCGTAAGTTTGGAAAGCAAGCGTCCCTCAGAATAGGTTGTGTATAACATCAAATCGGCTGAATTGTTTTGGCTTGTCAGTGGTTTAAAATCTTTTCATGAACGTTGTTTGGCTTCGACAGGTTTGGTGGGTTGCTTCTTCGTTGCTAATAAGCCATGGAAGGTAAGGATTGAGACGTAGAAAAATCCAATCGCAAAGATAATCATAAACGGAGCCGCTAAAAAGTAGTGTGGATTAAGCAGGCATATTACGCTGCAGATAGCCAGATAGATACCGAAGGCAAATTCCAGAATTGGCAGGATGTAGCGTCTGGTCTTCTTTTTCGGTGCAGCAATTTCTTTGGGGCTTTTTCTCAAAAGATGGTAATTTTCAGTGCCTGCCCCGAACTTTGGTGTTCGGACGAACTCGCTTTTTTTCCCAAGCAATGCCTCCAGTAGTGCCTTAGTGTTCGATAGGCAAATTCCTACGCCGAGCCCCATGAGAAACGGTAGATATTTTAGTATGCTTCGCCAATCGCGGAATAATTCATATTGACTGGCAATATAGAAGACATTGGCAGAGATTGTCGCTAACAGGAAAACCATCAGGTCAAATGTCATCCGCCAGGGTGAGTATACTGCAGCATTGCTTGCCCGAATATGCATTATCGGAAACAGTAATGAAATGAGGATGAGGACATAAAAATGGATAGAGGGGCAGGTCAGTTGGAACAATGCCTCTATCTTTGCCTTGAGGGGGACCTTCGATAACAGCACCCGTGGGAGTACCTTCATAGCAGTTTGTGCCCCGCCTTTTGTCCATCGGAATTGCTGGGCTTTGAAGGCGTTCATTTCTGGTGGTAGCTCTGCAGGAGTTGCGACTTCTGGCAGAAACACGAATTTCCACCCCCTCAGCTGGGCGCGATAAGAGAGGTCCATATCCTCGGTGAGGGTATCGTGTTGCCAGCCACCCGAATCGATAATCGCCGATTTTCGCCATATCCCTGCTGTGCCGTTGAAACACATAAATCGTCCGCTTCGATTTCGGGCAACGTGCTCGATGACAAAATGACCGTCGAGATATATCGCCTGCGATTGCGTCAATAGCGAATCGTTCCGATTAATATGCTCCCAGCGGGTTTGCACCACGCAGACCTTCGGGTCGGTAAAATAATCAATACACTTTTTGATGATGTCAGGCGGGGGGACGAAGTCGGCATCAAAGATTGCTATAAATTCACCTTTGGCGGTCTTCAGACCATTTTCCAAGGCACCTGCCTTATATCCACGACGATTATCGCGATGAATTAGTTCGATATCAAACCCCTGTTGCCTGGCACGTTCAACAGCGTCGGCAGCTATCTCGGTCGTGCCGTCGGTACTATCGTCCAATACCTGAATCTGCAATTTATCGCGTGGATAATCTATTTTGCATGCCTGCTCGATTATCCGTCGAGCAACGAATTGCTCATTGTACATCGGTAGCTGAATGGTAACAGTCGGTAATTGCTCGAAGCGACCTGCTTTATTGGGTTTTTTATGCCGATGGCGATAGTACAGGTACATCAGAATATATCGATGCAACCCGTAGATGCTCACCATCACCAGTGCGAAGGTATATACAACAATCAAAAATTGTTCACCTAATGCAGTCCAATCCATAGAAACTTCGCCCAAAGTGCTTCAGAATACCAAATCCTTGTTGAGACTAACTTTGCCGATTATAACCCTTACTGGCAAAGCAGGTCAAGAGAAGTTCCTTTTTATTCCTAACGCCGTAGTTCTAATGGTGATGGATTAAATGCTCCCCCTTTTGGTACTTACTTTCGATACCTAATCCTGCGATACTATTCTTTCTTTAAAGGGCTGGGTTCAGGTGGTGTGTAATGAGGTGTACGGGGTTTTTCCACGGGCAATGTGGTAGGGTTTCGCGGATCATAATATAGATGGACATCATCGAAGTAATACTTCCCGGGCGGCCAATATGCGTAGATTTCAATCCGTAGCCATTGGACGTTTTTCGGCAATCCCCCTCGGGGCGGAAACGGAGCGGCATAGTGCTTCCACTCATTTTCTTCATTTCGACATGCCAGATACCAACGATAAACTTCCCTTCGATAGCGTTCGGGGTGTTTTTTGATATCCGCTTGGATGAGTGCTTTTCGCTTCTCGGCAGGCAGATTTGCAAATTCATCGGGCGTGAGGTGAAGTTCTGCCAAACTCCTCTCGCTCAAGCCATCTGCTAGTGCAGAAAAATCAGCAAATCCCTTCACGAATATCTTCGGGAAAAATGATATTGGCCCGAGAATGCTTCTACCCTTCATATCCGCAACAAGCCAGCATCGTCTCCCTGGCGATGCGTTTATCCAATCACTGCGGTAATGCACCCCCTCCAGGCCGGCTACGGTGGCGTATTTATTTGCGACCGTACCAATTCTTGGGGGATGGTTCGGGTCAGCCTTTCCGAGCATTATGTCTCGACGATACTTCAGCCAGGCATCACGCTCGATATCGGTATTAATCATGAGGACTTTCCCCCTTCTTCCCGGCCGTGGATCGGGTATTAGGAAAGTAGCCACATTATCCGGGCCCAGTTCCCAGCCAATTTTGCCTGCATCAAATCCACCGTTGATATTCAAGGGCTTGCCAAACTTTTTCGGCTCAGGTTCATCGCCATATTCAGGAGGCCTCCATTCGGGTTTGCCGGTTATAGATTCGACGATCTTGCGAGCGATTATGCCTCGGGCTCGCTCGGTATTGTCCGAGAAAGCCTTCTTCCAGATGACGGGCTTACCTGCTGATTTTGAAATATCGATGCAGCAGACTTCAGCACGGACGACAGAGCCGGTTTTTTCAACAATACCAAGAATGGCGATATGGGCAGCGTATTTATCCTTCAATAAGGCAATAATCTCTTTGACAGGGGTATCAAGCGATACAGGCTTTTTAGGTGCAAGTTCTGCCGTAGTGAACCGATCAATAACCTTGAACTGGTTATGTCGCCTGAGCCGAAGTCGAATTGAATCTGCAAGTTTCTTTCCGTACTCGTCCTTACCACGATAAGAAAAGTCGAAAACCACCACGTATCGAACGGGTGCAGGTTTTCCCGCTCCATTTGAGTCAGCCAGAGACTCTCCTGCCACCAGCACCATCATCCCCACCGCCGCCCATATTCGCAAGAGAAGCCTCATTCTGCCTTTTCTGTCTCCCCAAGGTATCAATAGGAATCTCCTTATTTAATCATGCCCTATCCTTCGTAATTATCTTACAGAAACGAATCTTCATCGGGTAGATTGCATATAAGCCAATTATTCGACACTGCTGCAAGATAACAATGCAAGATATGCCGTCCCTCTCATCATTCTCACCATTCGGTATAGAGGTTGCACCGATAATTCCCTATTTCTGCCAATTCAGGAAGTCAAATCCGCAAACTTTTTACTCATCTTTTCAAAAATTTCGCCTTGACAAAGTCGGCTTTCGTGGTATAATGAGTAGTTGTTGATAATTGAGAGGGAGAATTATCGCCAAGGCAGGTAAAGAGTGCGGGTATCGCA
>JAGHBS010000272.1 GCA_021160865.1 Planctomycetota bacterium
ATGACCTGCTTCTTGATGTCGCGTACCATACTGCGAATCCGAGGTTCAACATCTTTGACGTTCCTGATGCCTCTGCGGATCAGGCGATCAGCGTGCTTTACCCGCCAGCCACAATAGACCGTTACAAGCACGTTTTGCTTATCGTAGGTCTGTATCTGCTCGTATGTATCATCGAATATAAAAATCCGTGCATCGTATCTGGTTATCCTTTGTATCGGTGGTGGCCATTTCCAGTGAAGACCTGCCTGGGTCGCGCCGTCTATCGGTGGCATAGCCTTACCGAAGGTCTCCACAACCACAATTTCCTTAAAGTTCACCGTAAAGGCTACCGTGTAAAAGAGCATCAACACGATAACCACAATTAGCAAAAAGACTATCCAAAAATGCCTTCTCATCGCTATATTCCTCTCGATACCATTTATTGCTCTTACGGTCCTAATGGCGTTTCTTCACCAGCAGGAGTTGGTTGTTCAAGGTTTAACCAGACTTCGATACGGTTTCTGTCGATGCCCAATACATATTTACGCTGTTTTTGAAGTCCTTCTGTTAGGACGTTCAAGTACTTATCTAACCGATAAAGTGCCGGTGCAGCTCTGAATCCCAGCAGGTCAGCGGCGAAGGTTTCTGCTCTTGCCCGTTCACGGAATTCGGTTTTCCAGCGGTATGCTCGTGCCTGTGCAAGTGTCACGGCTGCCTCACCTCGAATTTTACTAAACATCTTTTCCACCCTACCGCTAATAGCAGCAATGTGGGTGTCAAAATCGAAGGTACGGGGATTGCGGCGAATCCTCATCAAGACGTTATCAAGGTAATCCTTCTGTCGTGTTAGAAGTACCTCGGTAACGGTCTTTCTTTCCGGTTTGACCTGTCCCAGCAGTATTTCTAAATGCAGTTGCTTTTGCAGATTTTCTATTTCATCATGGCTCCGCTCGATTGCCTGCTCAATAGCAGTCTTTACATCGCCGCCACTTCGGATGATGTTTCTGATGGATTGAAGTTGCTGTAGCATGCTGATGGATTGAGCGAGGGTAAGTGCATCAGCAGGGTCGCCTGCAACGGCAGCAAGCATCTTATTTGCCTTAGATTGGGCTTCATATTGCAGTCTGTCTCGTTCACGTTCAGCTGCTATTATTTCTTCAAATGCTGGTGCTGCTTCTTTGGGTGGATGACAGGCAAGCAATTCCACGTGAAGGATTTTCACACCAAGGTCTAATTTATCTACTGCTAAGGTTATACGCCTCTGTAGTTCAGCAGCAGCATTAGCCCGACCGAAACTCATTATCCCTTGAGGTCTTCTCTTGCCTTGTTGCTTTGGTAATCGCTCGTCAAGCGTGGCTGAGGCAGCGTATGTGGTCATCTCGCGATATGCAATTCCTTCCAGCAATTTTTCCGGGTTTGTGACGGTATAGCCATACTTATACGGATCGTAGATTTTGTAATAGACTGCCACTACCATCTTTACCAAGCACACCGAAGGGGCGTTTTCGTACCGTCTTGTGCCTTCGCTGGGGGGAATAGCAACAAGCGTATCCAACTCAGTTCGCTCACCGTGTTCCTGCGTCCATAAATAGATGCGTTTGCCTCTGATGAGGGTTTCTTTTCGAGGAGCCCCCACGCCGAGGATAATCTCGTGTATTTTGCCCGTTTCGAATTTGCGAGTTTCGTCTATTGGCCAGGGCCAAACAAGATAGGGTTTAGAGCGGGGGGTCAGGAGACGTTCCGGATAACGCTTGCCCAAGTGCAAAACCACATATTGTTCACCTTCATGCACGATAACAATGGAAGTCATCAACCAGATTACCAAACCACTTGCCAATAATAACGGCACTAACGATCGCTGAAGTAATTGATAAAACCACGTTCGGGAAACCTCAAAGCCGAATTGGTAGTTTATTGCCTCGGCGATGGAGTGTGCGATGCTTTCTGGAGTGGCTATAAGGTTTAGTAGTCGACTATCATAGCTATATCGCACCTCTACCGTTGGGAGGCGTGGACGGTAAAGGTCGAGGATGAAGTTCAAGACCAATTCGCCTCCGATGATTATCATGAAGATTGGAAGAATGTATGAGGCTGCCTTGTTTAATCCCCGCCACCCGTAATAATCTCCTGCCAGGGCGGCGGCTATTAGCACAAGAACAGCCATGTTTGTAAACAGGTACGCTCCCGGAGCGCGCAGGAGTCGCCACTCCTGCACCTCTGCCATTCCTATCGTGTATCTACTGAACAGAAATGCGATAAATGCCCCACCTATTGCGAAGAACATCGCCGAAGCCGGCACGCTAATGCCAACGTCAACGATGTTCTTTTCAACCCACCGTAGCAAGAGCAAGCCGACGGTAATGTGGTAAGCGGCAAAGAGCAGTGTGAAGACCGGCACGAGGTATCGTTCCATCCATCTAAATCGATTGGCAGCGACGCGAAGACCGGCTTGTTCTTGTTGGAATATGCTTTCTGAGCGATCCGTCCTTGTTGCTAATTGCTTTAACTGTTCTTCTTCTCTCTGGGCAAGCCATTTGCAGTAAAACATTAATATCGTCAGTAGCCATAGGGGGACTGGTGCGACGATTAGCCATAAGCCCACCATCGTTACCGTCGTGCCGGCAAATCGCCACAATGCGAAGGCTAATCCCACCAGTGCTAACTGAAGGACTAACCCGGCAGTTGCTACATGTTGTCCACGTTTACTTGTCTCCATGAACTTCTCCAGCTAAGATTTCGTACTGTAAGATTGATGTTTGCTGGAAGCGTGGAAAAATTATCTTCACCTGCTGATATAAGAGATTTATCATCTGCATCTGCAATTGAGGATTCCTGACGGTGAGATTGATAGCAATAGCTCGAAATACCTTCATAGAAGCGATTCGCCAACCTGTCTATGGCGTATTGTTGTTGATAACCTTCGTGATACTCGTTTTGGATCTGCCTCTCTCTAACTGGACGATGGGCAAAGGCCTGGCTGAGTACCATGAGACCGATCAGCAATTTATGATTAATCTGGGATTGTCTACCTTGCTGGTATCGGGTCTTTTCATATCGGCATTTACTGCCAGTGGTGTAATCAGTAGAGAGATTGAAGATAAGACCATTCTCACGGTACTTTCCAAGCCTGTTGCCAGACCGATAATTATTCTCGGTAAGTTCGTCGGGGTAGCGGCAGGGATGATAGTAGCGTATTACCTCAGTAGTCTGGTATTTCTCATGACCGTTCGCCATAGGGTAATGCCCACTGCTGCTGATCCATTTGATTGGCCTGTAATTGTTTTGGGAGGTTCTGCATTCGTATTGTCGATATTGCTCGCGGTTTTTTGTAATTATTTTTTCAATTGGCACTTCATCCCCTCTGCAGTGGGTTTTTTGGTGGTATTGCTTTCTTTGGCGATGGGGGTTATTACCTTTGTCGGGAAGGGCTGGAAGGCAGTTCCCCCCGGATATGATGTTCCTCCCAAACCCAAGCAAGGGGTCGCCAGGGTGGAAATCAAACAGGGGTATTCTATTGACGATTTTCTCAAGAAGGCTTCGAAGAAGGGGTTTAGTGCCGGTCAGATTGACAAGGAACATAACACGCTTACCGTACGTTTCTCCATTGATATAAAGCCAACCAAGGCTGTCAAGATGCTCAAAGAGTTCGACGCTGTCAAGGAAGCGCACACTATCGATAAAACGCCACCAGCAATTACTTCTCAGTTGTTGATCGCCATTGCTTTGCAATTGCTGGCTGTGATGATCTTCGCTGCAGTTGCCGTGGCTGCCAGTACCCGCGTGGGACAGGTGATGACCCTGCTTATCTGCGTGGGATTCTTCATCATTGGCTCGACCAGTTATTACCTCTTCGGACGATTTGCCCAGAGCAGCATCTTGGCTAAACTTGCTTATCTGCTTTGGAGCAATTTTACATTCTTCTATGCCATGGACGCCCTGATGGCAGGAAAGAGTATTCCATTGGATTACGTGGGTTTGGCAGCTCTGTATGCAATTTGTCATATTGTTGCGATTCTCGGTATTGGAATGGTCCTGTTTCATAGGCGAGAACTTGCTGCTGAGGCTGAAGGTATTTCCACCAGTGCGCCGAGCTTGATTTCGTTGCTTGCATGGAGCGGACGAGCAGCAGCACTGGTGGCGGGTATTATTGCTGTGAGTATCGTTGGAAGAGGAGAAGTAATGACAGTCAAATCTGCTATGTATGTAGCAGCACTTCTGGCTGCTGCTATCGGTGGATGGATTCTTGCCGGATGGTTCGGCGGGGGAGTTAAGTGGATGTATATACTTGTGGCTACTTGTGCAGCAGCAGTTACTGTCTGGGGGGTAGTTATGATTCTGAATAACATAACTGGAACTGTTCCGATTCGGGCGTATCTGACAATGGCCGCCGGTGCTGCTGTACTGCTCATCTTGTATATGCCACGAACAAGACATTATTTTCATCTTCTCCGCAATCAGCATTAGGTCTCGCAATAATCCGGTCAATTTCTCAAGGTTTATTTTCTCGAATGCGATGATAGTTATACTCGTTCAACTTTAAGTTTGCGCTCTTCTTCAGGCTGCGGGGCTTTCCGTAAATGTTCGCCGAATCGTACCAATCGTGCGCTGTTGAACACGACAGCACAGGCTGCGGTAAAGTGTAAAAATGCCCCGATGATGGGTGTAATCCAGCCCATTGCACTAATTATCTCAAGAACCACGATAAAACATATTCCGAATATAAGGTTCTGATGCACCACCGAGACGGTTTTTCGTGATAGCTGAACCAGGAAGGGTAAAAGTTCCAAATTATTGTTCATCAAGGCGATGCTGGCTGAATTGATGGCGACATCTGAACCGGCTGCCCCCATCGCCACTGATAAATCACCAGCAGCAAGGGCAGGGGCATCATTTACACCATCCCCGACCACTGCGACGATATGTTTTTTCTCTTTCAATGCTGCTACTAATTCGAGCTTGTCTTCAGGCAGGACCTCGGCTTGGACTTCGGTGCAGCCCATTTCTTTTGCAACTCGTCTTGCGACCGACCATCGATCACCGGTGACCATCACCAGTTCATTTATTCCAATCTTTCGGAGTTGCTCCATTGCATTTCGTGCTTCAGGACGTGTGCGATCTTCCAGACCAATCCATCCAAGTACCTTACCGTCGCGAGCAACATAAAGTGTTGAAAGTCCTTCAGGTTCAGCCATTGCAGGATCATCAGCAGCAGATAGGTCCACGTTTTCCTCAGCCAGCCAGGTCTTTCGCCCTACGAGTATCATTGAGCCGTCGAGTTTTCCGATTACGCCTTTTCCAGCGACTTCCTGAAAATCGGATGGCTTGATTAATTTGAGTTTAGCCTTTTCAGCAATGTCTGTTATTACTCTTGCGGTAGGGTGTTTAGACATCTGCTCGACTGATTCAGCCACCTTGAGCAATTCTTCTCCATCGACGCCTTTTCCGGGCGGGAGGCGAGTTACGGCTA
>JAGHBS010000205.1 GCA_021160865.1 Planctomycetota bacterium
AAATTAATATTGCTTAAATATCTCATCATTCTACATCAGGTAGAAGTGATACGATGAAAATGGAGAAGCAATATGAAGCAAGGTGAAGTGCGTCGTATCGGGATATTGACAGGTGGCGGAGATTGCCCCGGGCTAAATGCAGTCATTCGTGGAGTAGTAAAAACGGGGATATACCAATATGGCCTGGAAATTGTGGGCATCGAAGACGGCTATCTCGGCCTCATTGAAGGACGAATGCACCTTATGAACATTACCGAAGCCTCGGACATTCTCACCCGCGGCGGAACGATCCTCGGAGCATGTAATAAGGCTAATCCTGCTGCCTATAGTGTCATGGAAAATGGCAAATGGGTAAAGCGTGATGTGACCGATCAGGTGGTAGAAAATTACCATAAATGGAATCTTGATGCCCTGATTGTAATCGGTGGCGATGGAACAATGTCCGGGGCTGACCATCTTATCAAACACGGATTGAACATTGTCGGGCTTCCCAAGACCATTGACAACGACCTTGTAGGTACGGACATCACCTTTGGACACCACAGCGCCGTAGCCACCGCTACCGAGGCTTTAGATAAGGTTCATTCTACCGCTTCAAGTCATCATCGTGTAATGGTAGTCGAGCTGATGGGACGATATGCCGGCTGGCTTGCACTGCGGGCGGGAATTGCTTCCGGTGCCGATGTCATTCTCATCCCTGAAATACCATTTGACATTGATGTCGTCTGTCAGGTCTGCCTGAACAGAAGCAAGCATGGAAAACGGTTCACCATCATAGCAGCAGGTGAGGGGGCAAAGCCGGAAGGCGGTGAAATGATTATCAATCGCATCGTAAAGGACTCGCCCGACCCCATCCGCTTAGGCGGCATAGCAAGATTCCTTGCCGAACAAATCGAAGAACGAACGCATCTGGAAAGTCGATCCATGGTACTGGGCTACATCCAAAGAGGTGGAACGCCCACCGCTTATGATAGACTCCTGGCGACACTATTATCCTGCCATGCTGTTGAATGCGTCGTAAAGAAGCGATTTGGCCGACTTATCGTCATGAAAAGCGGAAAAGTAGATTCAGTACCCATAGCATCCGTTGCAGGGAAGATACGCACCGTTCCAATTAATGATCCGCTTATCATTGCTGCCCGACAGGTTGGTACATATTTCGGCGACGAAAAAGAATTACTCAAATCTCACCAGCATGATGAAAATAAATAATAACACCACCCAAAAACTCTTCCGACTACTGCTCCTTGCAACCCTTATCATTGCTTATCCTGTTGTTGCTGAAGGAAAATCCAGATACACAAAGGCAAATCATTCTCTCGCATCGCAGATTGAAAAGATTGTTACAGCATATCAGCATCGAAGCCATGCTGCCGTCAGCGTACATGCGATAGACCTATCTAACGGCGCATCGCTTTGTGGTATCGCCGATGATAAGTTGATGATACCTGCCAGTAATGCAAAAATCCTGACCTCGGCTGTCGCATTGAAACGGCTTGGAAGGAAATTTGAGTTTTCCACAAGATTAGCCATTCATGGCGATGACCTCGTTGTAATAGGCGATGGTGATCCAACGACGGGCGATGCTCGCCTGGCAAAAATGAAGAAAAAATCCGTCTACGCAATCTTTGATAACTGGGCAAAAATCTTGAAACAAAGGAATATCAAACAAATCAGGGGAAACCTCGTTATTGAAGCAGGTATATTCCAGCAGCCGTACGTCAACCCCACCTGGCCAAGGGATCAATTACAGAAATGGTATGCTGCACCTGTGGCAGGGGTGAATTTCAATGATAATTGCTTCGATATCCGCTTTGTCGTAAAAGGCGATCGCGTCGAGCCAATTATCAGCCCGATGAGCCGATTTATCAAGATTGATTGCAGCGTCCGCAGGGGAAGGAGAAACATCTGGGCATGCATACTCAACGAATCAAACACATCAATTAAACTGCGTGGAACAGTTAGAACAGATATGCATAATCCTCTACTAGTGGCTATCAAAAATCCTCCAATGCTCTTTGCTACCATCCTTGCTGACAGACTCACCCGTGCAGGAATAGAAATAAGGGGCAAGATTCTTATCTCACATCGCTGGCCGATAGATGATAGCGGCTATCAAATCATCGCAACATCGCGAACGCCCCTGGCTGATGCAATCTGGCGAGCTAACAAGCAAAGTTTGAACATGATGGCTGAATGCCTTTTTCTGCGAAGTTCAGCTACAGATAAATCACCCGCCAATTGGAAACGTGCTGCAAGGTTGGCACGAAAGACGCTGATAGAAGATTTCAAAATAAATCCCCAGCAGTTTGTCATTGCAGACGGCTCGGGGCTAAGCAGGCAAAATAAAGTCACTGCTGCTGTATTGACTTCACTGCTATATCAACTCCGCCGAGAAAAGATATTCATTCATTCCTTGCCAATAGCAGGCATTGATGGCACGCTACGAAGACGATTTCATAAGAGTCGGTGCAAGGGCGGGATAATCGCCAAGACTGGCTCGCTATATCGTGTAAGTGCCCTGAGCGGTTACATCATCGATAAGAACGGCAATCCCTCAATTGCATTTAGTATCATTGTCAACGGCTCGACGAGAGGTAAGAACTACAATGCAAAGGTCCTGCAAAAGGAGATATGCGAATTACTACTCCGTGCCGTTGACAGAAAAGAACGCCTCTCCAGCACATCAGCTTCGCAGGAGTTACGAACTGGCAGATAAGCAAAATTAGAATTGAAATCACTAAGGCGGTTTAGGTCTTCTTCAAGACATCTGCTACTTTTTGGGCTACTCGCTTGCCTGAAAGCAGCATCCCACCAAAGATAGGTCCCATTCGAGGACCTGAAAATGTTGCGGAAACACTCATTCCGGTAACCCAAAGGCCGGGATAAACCTCGCCTGCCCGCTCGACAACGAAGACTTCACCAGCAACGGCATTCATCGGACCTTCTACACCGTTCCGAGCGGGGCTATCATCAAGCAACCCTCGCCTACGAATCGCCTGGACAACGGCGGCTTCATGACCGGTTGCATCAATCACCGCACGGGCAGAAAAAACTATCGGATCTATTGGAAGCGAATCAACAAGCATCGTCTGATTAGCCACCACCCCTCGAACTCGATTATCGTGTATGCATACATCCTCAACAGTCATAAGATTCAACAGCGTAGCCCCTGCTTTTATCGCCTTGAAGCACAATCCCGATGCTAATTCCATCGCATCAACAGTATGAAGCCCATTATCTCGTCTCTCGTGTGCTATGCCAAGTTCGTCAAGTAGCCCGATGGCGTCATCCTGAACAACGGCTTCATTCATGCCGATTGCACCGCCCCAGATCCCCCCACCAGGCGACAGCCGCTTCTCCAAAATAGTTACCGCCAGACCTGCTTTGGATAACTCAATCCCAGCCACCAATCCCGACGGACCTGCCCCAGCGATAATCACATCACTTTCGATACAATTCGATAACTTGGCGTGATATCGCTCAAGAATAGCCCTCGAAATAGAAATTTCCTTCATATTGTCTTTAGCCATATCCTCTTACGCTCCGCTGAATTACCAGATTTCCCCCCGTACTTCTTCCGCAACATAAAATTAGATTTTATCAACCACGGATGACATCAGCCAGTTCCGACCAGAGTTGTCTTATATCATCGCAAACGCCGCCGGTAATATATTCGATAGCAGAAAGATTCTCAACCTGTGCCTGAGTAATGGCAGAGTCATATCGGACTTTCCCTAATACAGAGATGTCCATCTCCTTAGCAATTTCGTTTATTTGTTCCGTCAACTCTGGATTGATATCCCATTTATTGATACACAAATACCTCTCCAAGCCGAAGTGCCCTGCCAATTCTGCCACTCTCTTCATATCGTGAAGTCCCGATAGCGTCGGTTCGGTAATAATCAAGGCGATATCAGCGCCCGTAAGCGATGCAATTACCGGACAGCCCACCCCAGGGGCACCATCAACAAGAATAGTTTCAATATGCTCTTTGCTTGCAATTTCCCTTGCTCGATTTCGCACTATTGTAACGAGTTTGCCAGAGTTCTCCTCAGCAGGGTTCAACCTTGCATGCACCATTGGCCCGACGCGGCATTGCGAAACAAACCACCGCCCATTGACCGCATCGGTCATCTCAATTGCTTTCTCCGGGCAGAAATACACACAAACGCCACACCCCTCGCATGCTATCGGGTCAACCTGATAGGTTGCCTTTACCTTTTCATTACCCACCCCTGTGAGTGAAATTGCATCAAACCGACACAGTTCTGCACATTTTCCGCAAGCAGTGCAAAGACGGGGATTAATCTCCACCTTTGCCCCGCCAAGGAAATCATTACTCTCAAGTACCTCAGGCGAAAGTAATAAGTGCAGATCGGCTGCATCGACATCGCAATCAGCCACTACCACCGGCTTGGCAAGAACCGCAAGAGATGCCAATATAGATGTCTTACCGGTCCCGCCCTTTCCACTTATGACGATTATCTCTTTCATTGATTATGATTTTAAATCAGGAAAATGGGCAGGTGCCGGTCGGGCAACTCGATGAACCTGATGAATTAGACGAACCTGAACCGCCCGAACGAGCAGCAAAGGTGGAAAATATCTTCTCCAACCTCTTCCCGCCGCACTTTTCGCACACGTGCTGTACCTTGCTATCTGGCTTTTCAAGAAACTCCGTTATGTGTCCGCAGTCCTTGCAACGATACTCAAACACCGGCATCGCTATCCTCCTTCACCAAATTACTCGTAGATTTTTTAGTCAATCCTACTATGTTATTAATTTTATCCAGCAATTGCAGAAAAAGTTCCCGATAGTCCTCATAGATTTCGCATGCAAGCATACCCTGTGAGTAGGCCTGGGCAATTTTTCTATCATCGGGGAACTCCTGAAGGATTTCTAACCCCTCATCCTTACAATACCGATGTACCCTATCATCACCAATGCCAACGCGATTTACGACTACAGCAAATCTCAATCCAAGTGTCCGACACATTTCGACGGCGAGTTTCAAATCATTTAGACCGAACGGCGTCGGCTCAGCAACTAATACCACGTAATCGACATCCCGCACGCTCTCTATCACCGGGCACGATGTCCCGGGTGGAGCGTCTATAATGATGATGTCCGCAGATGGCGCTGACTTTTTCACAGCACGCACCAATGGCGGAGTCACCGCTACCCCTAAATCCGATATGCCGTGAACGAAATCTATCGAATCACTCTTACCAATCTGTACCACGCCAGTTTGTCTCTGCCTTTCAGTGATGGCGCCGGTAGGACATACCAGCGCACAGCCGCCGCAGGAATGACACAACTCTGGATAGACTAAAACCTTGTCCCTTATGCAGACGATAGCGCTGTATCGGCAAAATTCCCCACACTTACCGCAATGAATGCACTTGCCTTCATCGACTTCCGGGATGAGCGAGATGACCGATTGTTCTCTCTCGATTTCGGGCTTGAGGAAGATATGACCGTTGGGCTCTTCAACGTCGCAGTCGAGGTAGGCAACGCTTTGCCCCTTATCACTGGCTACCCTTGCCAGGTTCGTTGCAATGGTGGTCTTGCCCGTTCCCCCCTTTCCACTTGCAATAGCGATTTTCATCATTTCCCTTTCATGGCTCCAGTAGCACGCCTTAGCAATCCCTTGAGCCCCCTACCGATGAAGATCATCCCAGCGATAATAGCACCGAAGAACCCGGCACTTGCTGCCCCACCGGGACAACCCGACCGACCGCAAAAAGGACAAACCGAAAACGGACCCAATAATGCTGATATACCGCCCCACCATGCAAGAAAACGTCCTATGGGTCTAATCCACTTCTTCATTCTGGAAGATCACATTCCCTCCCCACAGCATACCTTGAATGTAGCGTTCTACTACTGCACGCCCGCCCGAATTACCTTTCTACTTTTATCGCTCCGACCGGGCAGGCATCTTCGCATAAGCCGCATTCGGTGCAAGTATCTTCGTCAACCACGGCGATACCGTTATCAAGTTTAATTGCTTCGACTGGACAAGCATCTACGCAAGCACCGCATCCCGTGCATTTTTCACTATCTACCACAGCAGACATTGGCTTACTCCTTTCCTTTCGCCTCACCTAACTGACGTATCTGCTCACGAAGCATCTCAATTTGCTCGCTCACCGCTTGCATCTGCTTTTTTATCGAATCCAGCTCATCACGAAGTTGGGTATCTCCAGAAGATTGCAAGGCCTCCGAGCCAGTCTGACCTTGGGCAGCGCCCATGGATTTCATCCTGCGTTGTCCCATTCCTAAGCCAACTCCCCTGCCCATTCCACCACCCATACCGAAGTGGCTTTGTACGGTAGAGGTGTTGGACGGTGAAAGTTTACCTGCCTTGAATTGCTCAACGACTTGCCTGATGCTACCGGAACAGCCATTAATTATCTTAATTCCCACAGCAGAGAGTGCCTGCAAGGCATTCGGGCCGATATTCCCCGTCAAGACGACTTCGGCACCTTTATCCGCAATCAGTTGAGCCGACTGAATGCCCGCTCCACCGCCTAATGCAACATTGGGATTTTCTATCGCTTCAAAGTCCATAGTATCGGTATCGACGATAAGAAAATATGGGCTTCGACCAAAACGAGGCTCAACCATAGCATCCAATGACGGTTCAACAGCAGTTATTGCAATCTTCATAACCTTATCTCCTTGATATTGGTATTATGCCATTTATTGCACTTTATTGCACTAATCAAATGAGACATTCTTAAAAGAAAGTATAAAAATCGGCACGCCACCATCCTCCCCCAGCAGGGACAATGATGGCGTGCCACAATACGGTACTTCCTACTTGTTGCCGGTTTCCTTGCCGAGTTCCTCGATGCGCTCTCTGATGCCCTTCAAGGCATCTTCAAAGTACTTAGCCTGTGCTTTTAGCGCATCGAGTTCCTGTTCCCTGCTCGGTGCTACACCGATCGGACCCCACGGACGAGGGTAAAATCCCAAGGCTGCACGCTGCCAGCCGGTAAGACCGGTGGCATAGTACCAATTGCGCCATCCGAAGCCGCCTCCTCGGCGGCCCCAGCCCCAGTACCCTCGTCCTCCAATGGGGTTCATATATCCGGGAACGGGATAACCAGCGCAATAACCGGCTGCCCTTCCTGTCATCGGACCTAATCCAGCAGGACCTGTTCCATCTCCTCGTGGCATAGTTCAAACTCCTTTCATAAATATATCTCTGAAACAGAATTACCTGTTTCTTGCTCTGCCTTGACGGTTTGATGATCGCATTGCACGTCGTCCCTGGCCCCGGCCTGTGCGGCGAACTGGAATGGACGCTTGTCCCTTTCCTCCGCCACAGCGGCCGAGCCCTCTACCTGTACCCGGACCTTTACCTTCAGGACCGGTACCATCTCGATTAGGCATATCTATCTCCTTATTCTTACGTAAGTTTCCTGACTCATGTTCTACGGATATTCCGCTTGTGCAACATCCCAAATCGTCTTCTACCGCGCCACTGGTACCCTCGACGCCAGCAGCCCGGCATCAGATACCGTTGGCTGGTTAAAAGCCGACCCGCAATATACGCTCTCAATATCTCATCAACATTGCCGCAGACCCGTGCGATTACACCTACACCACTTGCTGTAATCATCGCCTCAAGAGGCCTGGAGATCGCTCCACATATCAATACATCAATTCCCAAGTTTGCAATTTCCGTCGCCCTTGCTGCTGTGTTTGTCGATTTAAGTTGATACTCACTCCGGGCCTTCTCAATACCACTTTCGACATCAGCGATAAGTATCTTCTCAGCAACATCGAAGACCGGCGAAACTCGCTCATTCCAAACAGGTATCGCAATCTTCATAGTTAATATGCCTGCAAGAATCGTGCCAATTATTGTAGCAAATGAGTATTCATTGTATCTCCCGCAAATACAGTGAGATACAAAATATCAAGCAATGCTCATATAATAGAAACCTCACCTATCCATTGCATAATGCAATACAAATGCTACTCGTGGTATTGCATATTGCAATTATTTCGTCGATTTGTCACTGCGTCTGCCTCTTTTAGGTACATCGATATGAAGAGATTTCATCTTCCGGTACAAGGTACTGGGATTGATGCCAAGTTCCTTAGCAGCAGCGGTTCGATTACCTTTGTGCCGACGAAGTGCATCGGCGATGTGCATCGCCTCCAACGCTTTGAGCGTCATAGGACCTCCTTCGCCGATTGATCTTGCTGCTCCTCGGATGCCTCTAAGATGACTTGGGAGATGTTCAGGCATAATCAGACTACCGCTACACAACACAAAAGCATGTTCGATGATATTTTCCAGCTCACGGATATTGCCGGGATAGTCGTAATCCATCAATATTGCCATCGCTTCTTGAGATACACCTGCAATGTTCTTATTCGCAAGACGGTTAAACTTGTCCACGAAATGCTCTATCAATAACGGTATATCCTCCTTCCGCTGATGCAATGGTGGTAGGTCCAATTTCACAATGTTTATACGATAATATAAATCTTCCCGAAAGATTCCCTTCTCAACCAATTTTTCGATGTCCTTGTTCGTAGCAGCCAGAATGCGAACATCAGCCCTGACGGACTCGGTCGCCCCGAGCGGTTCATAAACCTTATCCTGCAGCACGCGGAGCAGTTTTGACTGCATGGCAGGAGATATATCGCCAATCTCATCGAGAAATATGGTTCCACCTTCAGCCAGGGCGAACCTGCCGGGCTTGTCGGTGCGGGCATCGGTAAATGCACCAGCCTTATAGCCAAATAATTCCGACTCAAGCAACGTATCGGGCAATGCTGCACAGTTGACGGCTATGAACGGTTTATCCTTGCGTGCCGAGAGGTTATGGATAGCACGGGCGACCAATTCCTTTCCCGTCCCGCTCGGGCCAGTAATCAGGACGGTACTGTCTGAATCAGCCACCCGTGGCAGGATGGCGAAGAGTCTTTGCATTTCGGGACTTCTACCGATAATGTCCGCGAAAGAATATTTGGCTGCCAGTTCCTTGCGCAATTCCTCCTCAGCACTGAGGTCGCGGAAGGTCTCTATCCCACCGATAACTTCACCGTGATCATCTCTCAGCACTGCTGTCGAGATGCTCACAGGAATGCGCCTGCCGGTTGCGTCTATAATGTATATCGCCTTATTGATTACAGGCTGATTCGTCTGGATTGTCCGCTTTAATGCGCAATCCTTCTCACAAATGCTCGCATGGAAAATTTCCCAGCAATTTCTACCAATCGCATCTTCCCGCGATACAGACGTGATTCTCTCAGCAGCCTTGTTGAAAAAGGTAATCTTCCACTCCTTATTGACGCAAAAGACGCCGTCGGTAATGGAATCAAGTATGATGTCCTTGAAGTTCTCTTTTAGCGAATCGCTCATTACAAGATGAATTATACATTGTAGGGATTTGAATCTCCCAACTAAAAATAAGCCCTCTTGCCTGCTGTGAAAATAAAAGACAGGCTCGAGGACTTGCTAACAACCGACCAAAATCGGAACAATCCCTTGGTTGATTATTACTTTATCATTTATCACTTGACGCCGTAGAGCAGGTCGCGATCGATATTTCCTTCCAATTCTCTGAGTATATCTGAAAGTTCAACGCCATCACGGGCGGCAATTAACCTGCCCATAGCCAGTGATACCGAGAGAATCGCATTCATCCCGAGATTCGCCTTGCGCTGCTTGACGGCTATCTTGGTATCTTTATCAGCGTCGGCTGATACCTTGCCTCGTTCAACGGCAATCTTGAACTCCAACTCCAGCATTTGCCTGTCAACATCCACCAGCGTGCCGATCTCTGAGAGGGTCTTACCAAGGAACAATGGAGCAATGAGTTTTTCAACATTGTCGACGGCGTTGAGACATCCTTTACCATCGTACCTTCTCGCTCGCCGCCAGAGTTCGGTGAGTTCTTCATCATGCTTCGCCTCGATATCCTCGTTGGTCACGCCCTTCTTAAACTTGTATGTCTTGAAGGTGGTATCCTCGTCAAACAATTCGGGATACTTCTCCGTACTGGCGCACTTCTCGATAGTACTGTCAATCAGGTGAATTGCTTCATCGCTACCGGCTGAGGTTCCCAAGGGGGTAGCACCGTGGAACGATACACCATTCTCAAGCCTTACTACCACACCGACGGTAGGAATACCTGCGTTGGTAGCCTCTTCTCTTGCCGAGATGTCTGCTATCTTCATATCGCCAGGTAAGGGTCGGGTAATCTTGAAGCCCTTTCGTGCCATTGTCATCAGTTCGACGATGCGTGCATACTTGACCAATCGCTCGGTATTCGCCCCACCGCCACACTTCATACCCATCGCGCCTACTGCAAAGGCGATGTCAGCCTCCATCGGATCATTAGGACTCTTGGAACGGTGTGAGACTACCAATTCAGCACCACGACTCTTGGCGGCGTGAGTGGCAAGGAGTGTTTCGGAAAGTGTACCTATCTGGTTGGCCTTAATCAGAGCAGTGTTTATCAAGCCATCTTCAATACATTTAGCGATGGTCGTATCCTTGGTGGTCACAAGGTCATCACCGATGATGAATATCTTATCGCCCAGTTCCTTCATCATCAGTTTCCAACCTTCGTAGTCGTCTTCGGCGTGGCCGTCCTCGATAGAAACTATGGGGAATCTTGCAACCCAATCCTTATACAGCTCGACGAGTTCCTCGCCAGTCATCACTACAGGCTCTTCTGCCCGCCAGAATGAATACATCCCTACCGCGTCAACCCTGCCAGTCTGCTCGCGATATGCCTTGCTCAACTCGCTGGCAGCAGGGTCGAGCGCTAGGGCAACGTCAACGCCAGGAACGAACCCGCATTCCTCGATTGCCTGCACCGCCACCTTCAATGCACGCTCTTCGGGGATACGATCGTCGCCCTGCTTGCTGTAGGCGCCGACCATTCCACCTTCAAGCCCGATGCCGACGAAGTTCATCCCCTCGGAGTCCTGAACAATCTGTATAACCCGGCTCTGAAGGGCGGTGGTCATCCGCTGGGCTTCGACGTAATCCTTGGCTGAGAGCGGCAAGAACATAAATTCCTGGAAAGAGAGGTTTCCGCCTTGCTCTTCAGTGTGTCTTCCACCCATCAGGCAATTACGGAACTGCCAGGGGGCGCAAACTTTCTGACCATTGACATCTATTTCCTGCAAGCGGCTTTCACGCATCTTCTTAACAATAGCGGCAGAATCCCATGTGATATTAGCAGCGGCTCGACGCGCTTCAGCAGCCTTTTGAGCAGCACCGGACAAACGAGCCCGATAATCCCGAACAGCGTTCCCATCGGCGAGGAATCTGTCCAGCATCGCTACGATACCCATCGTAGCAAGCAATCGTCCTATGATGAGAACTACTTCCCCCCAATGGGTTCCGCCCCCAAGATGAGGCAATAAACCAATGGCGATAAGGACGGCACCAATCGGTAGCGTTGCTAACGAGAGCTTCCCGCTCATCAACGGACCAGCAGCAGAGACGGCGAGATTCTGCGTCTTGACGTCGGGGAAGAAGTGTCCCGACTCTTTTTTAATACCCGGAAACTTGCCATACGGAATTAACAATATCGCCTTGAGATACAAGCCGAGCTTGTTCTCGGTCAGTTCCTTGGTGGCCTTGTCGAGATACATCGGACGTAAGTTATTGGTCTTGACAGCAGAGAGGTAGTGACCTAACTCGTGTATGGCAATGTTGAGATGATAGGATAAATACCATATTGCCGCCGATATCCACACCTCCCGATGAAGCGGGTTGAACATGAAGTTCAATACTCTCCAGTTGCTCCAGCCACCACCGGTGAGCATCAACAAACTCGAAAGGAAAGCAGCGTGGAAAGAGACGAGTTTATGGTTAGCAATAACCCAACCTCTCTCCAGCAAGCCCAAATGATGTCTCTGCTGCTTTATCCTACCGAAACTAACTGCCTCAATAAAACCTACTATTCTTCTGTAAACTCTTTCTGCTAAACATTCCAACATTTCTAAATCACCTCTTTTTCTACCTTTCCTTCACTTACCAATCCTTCAGCCATTCGCTTCCAGCACCGACCTTTTACTGCTAAAACCTACATACATATACACATGAGTCGAAACAGTATACACACTTACAGCGGTCAATTCAACCTTCGCTTACAATATTGAAGAAAAATTAACTAAACCTTTCGCTTTTCAGTTTTTCTCCATCTGCTTAACCACTCTTAGCAAGTCAACACGATAGCACCTTACCCTTGGCAACTTTGCTCGCTACATGAGAAAACACTACGCTACCCTTGACTTTGATACCCTACTGATGGGTACAATACTACAATTCATATGCCCAGCAACTTCAATAATAATGCTTCTTCTAACACATTGGTGAAGACCTCAACCAAACCGCTTCGGTTATTATTAGCAAGTAGCAGCAAATCACTGTGGGATTTTGCACCAGTAATTCGTCATCTAACCGTAGGTTTGTTAGATGAACCAATCCAATTTTTCTTCACCTGTCCCAGCGATGCTGATTCGGCAAACATCCCCTCCCCGCCTATCCAGATAATTCGTTATCCCAAGCCCATTCTACCGATATTTCGCAATAAGGCAACCGATACCATTGTTGAGCAAATCGAGGGTATTGGAATATCGTTAATCCACGCCCTTGATACTGATTCGCTTGACATTACCCAAGCAGTCTCTGCCAGGCTTGACCTTGATTACATCGTCAGTGTCTACTCACTTCGTCCGAACATCAAGCATTGCGATATCCGCTGCAGGGCAATTACCGCTGGTAGTGAGCCGATATATCAAAATCTACTCAAGATACACTCATTGCCCGATGACATAATTCATCTAATTCGTCCCGGCGTGCATCAAGCGTCAGAGCCAACCTGTTTTGTCAAGCCCCATCAAACTATTGCTATCGTAGCAGGTGGCAGTCTTGATGATTACAAGCACTTCGCTGCTGTTCTGGAAGCATTTTACCGCTTGAGAGAAACCCACCACGATTGCATTTTCTTTATAGTCGGCGAAGGCTCTGCAGAAAGGCATCTGCGAAAACTCACCAACGAACTCAAACTCACCGAAGACCTCACCTTCATCGGCTACAAAAGTGCTGATGAACTAAACGGTATCCTTCGGGCAGCTGATATCTACATCTCACCTGTACCAACTGACCGAGTAGATATTAATTTGCTCTCTGCCATGGCGGCGGGGGTACCGGTGGTGGCAGCAGGGGCAAGGGCGTGCGATTTTATCATCGATGGTCAAACCGCTCTTACATTTCAACCTGCTAATTCAGCAGAAATAACAGAAAAATTGTCGTCCCTGCTTGATGATCATGACTTTGCGCGAAGATTAGTTCAAAATGCCCTTGCGCACTTGAAGGAAAACCATTCTCCATCCAAAATGACTGCAGAAATGCTCCAACTGTACTATTCCATAACGACTTCGAAAAGACCGATAGAATAATTTCCACAATCCAAGGCCTGTAAATAGGCAAAACCTACTGATTCACCTTCAATCCGAACGATTTTAGCATCTCAGCCAGTTTGGGACGGTGTTTCTGCGATAGAGGTACCAACGGCAAGCGAAGCTCATCTTCGATCATACCAATCATGGAAAGGGCAGCCTTGATAGGAATGGGATTGGTCTCAACGAACATTGCCTTGAACAGGGGAAACAGCCGCAGGTGCATTTCAGTGGCGGATTGTAAGTCGCCGGCAAGGATGGCATCGCAAAGTGCCCGTATCTCCGATGGTAGGATATTGGCAAGAACGCTTATTACGCCTTTACCACCGACCGAGCAGATTGGCAGCGTCAGGGCATCGTCGCCGGAGATTATCGTAATATCGCAGCCCGCTGCCAGGGCAGAGGCATTATCTATCTTGCCTGTGGCCTCTTTGATGGCAACGACTTGGTCTATCTCGTTATACATTCGGATAATCGTCTCAGGGGCAAGTTCGATACCCGTCCTGCTGGGAATGTTATAAAGGACGATTGGCAAGCCGACCTCGGCGATAGCGGCGATATGCTCGTACATCCCTTGTTGGGTTGGCTTATTGTAATATGGGTTGACAATCAAGGCTGCATCGGCACCGGCGTCCTTGGCGTGGCGGGTCAGTCGCAATGCCTCTGCCGTCGAGTTGCTACCCGTTCCAGCGATGACCGGCACCTTCCCTGCTGCCCGCTCGACGGTGAACTCAATCACCTTATCGTGTTCATCGTGAGAAAGTGTGGGTGATTCGCCCGTTGTTCCACATGGGATAAGCCCCTGCGTTCCACCCTCAAGTTGATAATCGATTAACCTGGCAAGGGCATCGTAATCAACCTCGCCATTACGAAACGGGGTAACCAACGCCACCATTGAACCTTCCAGTTTCATCTTCTCTGCCATCTTTCTAACCCTCTCGATAAGGGAATTAATTCAATGAATTTGCTGATGGATTATTTTATTTTTTCGCTGCTTGTTCGATTAACTGTTTCATTTCGATGACTGCCTGTCGCATTCCGACGAAGATTGCCCTGCTAACGATGCTATGGCCGATGTTGAACTCGCTGAACCCCTCCATGGCGGCAACGGGCATGATGTTTCGATAGGTCAACCCATGTCCGCCGTGAACCACCAGCCCTGCCTGCAAGCCATCGTTCAAGGCAATTCGCAACTCTTCCAGCGTCGCGGCAATTTCCTTGGGGCTGGTAGCATTTGCGTATCGACCGGTATGCAATTCGACCGCCTGGAAACCTGCATCCCGGCTGGCGGCTACCTGGGCAGGTTCAGGGTCGATAAATGCACTGACGATAATACCTGCGTCGCTCAACCGACGAACAACCTCTGCCACCCGGCTGAATTGTCCGCGAACGTCAAGGCCGCCCTCGGTGGTAATCTCCTGGCGATTCTCAGGCACGATGGTTGCCTGGTCGGGTTTGACCTCCAGGGCAATGCCGACAATCTCCTCGTTCATGGACATTTCCATATTCAACTTCACCTGGACAATCTGTTTTAGCAAACGGACATCTCTGTCGAGGATATGCCGACGGTCCTGTCTGAGATGAAACGTGATGCAGTCAGCCCCTGCCAATTGTGCTTCCACCGCCGCCCAGACGGGATCGGGCTCGATGGTCCGCCTCGCTTGCCTGACCGTTGCAACATGGTCAATATTAACGCCTAATCCTGCCATTATCTCACTCCTACTATGCCCAGATAACCATCTAAATTGTCAATACGAGTATCAAAAAATCCATAATATTTGTTCTGCAAGTTATCGAAAAGCCATCCATAATCACAGGAACATTATCGTCAACTTTACTTTCCGCTAATCTGTACCGTGTTCCTCGACTACGGAATCCTTTACACGATAGTACTTCTCCATTCAAGCCATCCGTCCAATCTTATAAAACCTACAGTCACTCGAACCTATCGTCATTCCCCTGTGTTATAACAAATATAGAC
>JAGHBS010000241.1 GCA_021160865.1 Planctomycetota bacterium
ATATATCTACTCCTGGCACGGGGCAAACGTGAACTTCCCTACGGACCCTGGCTTGCCGCAGCCGCTACTATCGCACTGTTGTTCTACGATTCAATAATCGGTATGATATTTAGAACTCGTTTTTAAATCGTGGGAGAAAAGTCTTATGAACCTAAATTTATTGAAGGGGTACCTGTTAGCACTTCTTTCGTTGTTGATATTGACAGCCGCAGCGATATTACTTGTCAATAACATCGGCGGGAGCTGGCGGATGCAGGTATTCTGGAGGCCCGTGACACTTCGACCGGCAGTATGGTTGCTTTTAGCCGCTTCTGGTGGAGTGGTTATCTGGTACACTATCACCCGCGTCATCCCTGCAGCCATCGCTTCACTGAAAAGGGGCAAGAAACGTCAGCGAGAAAAGGAAAATCATCAACGGCTAAAAGAATTAGAAAAAAGTAAACAAGACGAGAAACAAAACGCTTGAAAATCGATTTTTAATTTTCATACTGAAATTGTTTTAGTACAATCCAAGGAAATCGCAAGTCGTGTTGATGAAACTGGAAGGAGATAAGAAATGAATCGGCTCAAAGCCTTGTCAACTTTTACCGTCCTGGTAATGGGCTTAATCATTATGGGGTGTGATAAACAGTGCAAGAAGGAACTTGCCGGACTGAAGCATCTGTACAACGAACTCCAATTAAAAAATCAAGACCTTCAAAAACGGCTTGATGAATGTCAGGATAAGAATACCAAGCTAATGACTCAACTAGCCGATAAGACAACCCAGCTGGAAGAGGTACAGACAGAACTTGCTGCACTAAAGGCACGCAAGGCTAAAAAGGTAGTATCCGAAGCACCCCTGCCAGCAGGTTGGCAAAAGACTGCTACAGGTGCGAAGATTACCCTTGCAAGTGATATCCTTTTTGCCCCAGGTAGTGCAACGCTATCACAGCGAGGCAGGGCTCGATTGAGACAAATTGCTGCTACAATAAGAAATACTTATCCCAATGCTACCATCCGTGTTTATGGCTTTACCGATAGCGATCCTATCAAAAAGAGCAAGAAACTCTGGAAAGATAACCTTGACCTGTCAGCCAACAGGGCAATGGCAGTGGTACGCCTGCTACGCAAATTGGGCATACCGGCTGAAAACCTTGAGGCAATCGGGATGGGAGCCACACATTTTATAGCTCCCAACACCACCCCGGCAGGAAAAGCACGGAACCGAAGAGTGGAAATCGTCGTAGTTAAATAAAGACCCAGTTAGAGGCAGATGGAGATATTCCCCGCTATTGACTTGCAAGGTGGGAAGATAGTTCGCTTAGAGCAGGGAGACTTCAAGCGATATAAAGATTACAGTCGTGACGTTTATGAAATAATCGACGAGTTTACCGCTGCCGGAGTAGAGTGGGTTCACGTAGTAGACCTCGATGCCGCCCGTAGTGGTCAAAGAAGCAACGCCGAGATGATACGAACTATCTGCCGCTTTGAGGGCTTGAAGGTTCAGTTAGGTGGCGGTATCCGAAACGATCAAGCAGTTCACGACGCCCTCGAATTGGGAGCAGCAAGGTTAGTTATCGGTTCAGCTGCTGTTAAAAACTGGCAATGGTTTGAAGAACTATTCAAACAAGCGGAATTATCCGATAAAATAGTATTAGCAATTGATGCCAGAGATGGCTTTGTCGCAGTGAACGGCTGGTCAAAACAGACGCAAATTCCAGTGATGGAAATCGTTAGCCGTTCTAACTCAGTACCATTAGCAGGAATTATCTATACCGATATAAAAAGAGATGGTATGCTTACAGGCCCTGACTTGGAAACGACCGCCCAGATAATCAAGGCTACTTCGTTGCCTGTAATTGCATCGGGCGGCATCCGAAATCTCGATGACATAGTAAAATGTAAAGAAATTGGCTGTCAGGGTGTCATCATAGGCAAAGCATATTACGAAGGTGCGATCGACCTGAAATCTGCGATCGCGATAGCCAAAGAATAAAAAGATCCGAGGAATAGAGAAAAAATTTTTTCGAAACTTGCAAGATTTTGCTTGACTTTCGCAAGAATGATGTATCCTGTTGTGATTATCTGATATCAGGGTAGATATAGTCTCATAGAGGTACTCGAGAGGTTTCTCCAAATGGCTGAGGGTTTTTCGACCCCCGGCTGAAGGTCAAATGACTAAATAATTATTACGAGGGTGTATTCCTATGGAAAAGACTAACGACAAGATAACGGCTGAAAAGAGTGTGAATGGTGAGGTTTCAAAGCAGAATGAAACAGAACAAACCACGAAGGAGCAGGCTGCTCAACCTGAACAGGAGTTAATCCAGGTCTCCGGCGTGCTTGAAATCGTGGAAAAAGGCTACGGCTTCTTGCGACAAGCAAGCAATGATTACAAACCTTCACCAGGCGATGCCTTCGTCTCGAAAGACTTCGTGGGCGGTGATCGTCTGCGCACCGGGCTTTTCATCGAAGGTGAAGCTACTCCCTCAACCAAGAGAAAAGCCGGTCCGAGACTTCAGAAGATTCTCAGGATAAACGGACGGCCATATTCAGTCTGGCCGGACATTAAACCATTCTCGGAACTGACCGTGATTGCACCTCAACCGCAGATGAAACTTGAAACCCCTGGTGGTCCCATCGAGATGCGTGTACTCGATTTGCTCTGCCCGATTGGGAAAGGTCAACGCGGACTTATCGTCGCACCGCCTCGATCTGGAAAGACAGTCCTGCTTCAGCAAATTGCAAACGCAATCCTGACGAATCATCCAGAGGTGTATGTCATCGTCCTTCTGATCGACGAACGTCCTGAAGAAGTCACGGAGTTCCAGCGCAAGGTCAATGCCGAGATCGTCCACTCCACCAACGACCAGACTATCGCCAATCATGTTCGTGTTGCTGAGTTCACCATCGAACGCGCCAAGCGGATGACCGAGTTCGGCGACGATGTGGTTATCCTACTTGACAGCCTAACACGGCTCGGACGTGCTTACAACCGATACATCGAGACCTCAGGAAGGACAATGACCGGCGGGGTAGATATCCGTGCTCTGGAAATGCCCAAGCGCATCTTTGGATCAGCCCGAAAAATCGAGAACGGCGGCTCTCTTACCATCCTTGCAACGGCATTGATAGAGACCGGCAGCCGAATGGATGATTTAATCTTTGAAGAGTTCAAAGGCACCGGCAACATGGAACTGCACCTTGATAGACAACTGGCTGAAAGACGCATCTGGCCTGCAATTAATATCGCAAAATCCGGCACGAGGAAGGAAGAATTGCTAATCGAGGATTGGAAACTACCGAAAATCCATATGCTTCGACGGTATCTAAGCCAACTCAATGTTGATGAAGAAATGCCCCAATTACTGGCAGCGATGTCGAAGTTTAAGACAAACGATGAGTTCCTCCATCAACTTGATCTTGCTGATAGAACATACTGAACCAACAAATTGCCAGCAAAGCCTGGAAAATCAAAAACAATATCACCACCCAGGATGGGGCAAGAGAAACGAATCTGTTATGCAAGCAGGTTTTCCTTACCCGTGTATTGTTCGACACCTCGGACAAGCCAGATATTATCACCATTAACACCTGCATGACAATCAATAGCCCAGCTGACATGACCATCGAGATAGAGGACATTTTGCCCAGTGCGATGATTGGGACTGACGCCATTTTTGGCACATTCACACCTGATTGTACCATCGGACAATAAAGGAGAGGCATCGGCAAGGATTGCCAGCTGGTTCGCCAGCGAATGCACACCGGGCATCTCCCGAGACAGGCTGTAATTAATGC
>JAGHBS010000170.1 GCA_021160865.1 Planctomycetota bacterium
GGAAATCGGCCAGCGACATAACCTGCCTATCGTCAACGTAATGGCACCGGACGGGACCATATCAGATAAGTTCGGCTGGGATGATGCACGGGGAACCGATGCAGAACAATTCCTCGGGCTGGACCGCTTCGAAGCACGTGAAGCAATCGTCGAATGGTTCAGGAAGGAAAACCTGCTCGATGACGTCCGCGAATATACCCACGAGGTCGGCCACAGTTATCGCTCGCACGTTCCCATCGAACCGTACTTATCCGATCAGTGGTTTATAGCAGTAAAAAAGCAAATTCCCTCGCTGCCTGATGAAGGGAAGATTGAAGGGACAGATATTCCTGTCAATTCATTAGCTGGCCTGGCTCTAAAACCCCTGCTTGACGGACGATTAAAATTCATCCCTGAACGATATGCCAAGACATACCAATCCTGGCTCGAGAACCTGCGCGATTGGCCAATCTCACGACAACTATGGTGGGGACATAGAATACCCATATGGTCCAAAGCGGGGACAGTTGATTTCACCGACTTACCTGCTGGGTTGGCTTTACGACAAGTTGGGTCCGAAAATGGGAAAATCACATATGCTTGTATCGCAGCTGGGCACGAGGACCTCGAAGCCAGATTGCAGGCTGACGGCTTTGAGCGCGACCCTGACGTTCTGGACACCTGGTTTTCCTCTGCCCTCTGGCCAATTTCAACAATGGGCTGGCCCGAAGAGACTGACCTACTTAAAGCATTTTATCCTACTGACGTTCTCTGCACTGCCCGTGAGATTATCACGCTTTGGGTTTCCAGAATGGTGATGTTCGGCGAGTATTTCCGAGGCGAGAGCCCCTTCCGAGAAGTTTACGTCCATGCAATGATTCAGGACGGTCAGGGCAGGAAGATGTCCAAGAGCCTGGGCAACGGTATTGATCCACTCGATATAATCGAGTCTCACGGAACTGATGCAATGCGATTCACACTGGCGCATATGACCACCGAGACTCAGGACGTCCGCATGCCCGTCGTTGAGATGACGCTGCCCGACGGCAGAAGAGCAAATTCATCCCCGAAGTTCGATATCGGACGGAATTTCTGCAACAAACTATGGAATGCAGCCCGCTTTGTGATGATGAACCTGACCGACATGCCAGGATGGAGCGAGATTAATCCGCGCGAAAACCTTGCTGACGCCTGGATACTATCCCAACTCAATCAGACCATCGCCCTAACAACTGAACATTTATCAAAATATCACTTCCACGATGCTGTCGATGGGCTTTATCACTTTATGTGGAACGACTTTTGCGATTGGTATCTTGAAATTGCCAAGATTCGCATTAATGCGGGTCAAACGTCCCCAAAGGCAATCCTTGCTTATGTATTAGATTCGTTGCTTCGTTTACTTCACCCGATAATTCCGTTCATCACAGAGTATATCTGGTCGAAACTCAATGAGGTTGCCCCCATTCGAGGGCCGGAAGAATCACCGGCTGAAGAACTGCTTATCCGTGCCCGCTGGCCCGAGGCTGATAATGCCCTGATTGACAAAACTGTCGAGGAAGATTTTCGATTGCGATACCAGCAAGCCGTCCGATGCGTGCGGAACATCCGAGCTGAACATAACGTCCCACCAAAAAAGCAGATTGACATCCTTCTGCAGGCTGACGGTAGGGCTGGTGAAGTGATTCTGAGCAATCGCGACCTATTCCAGGCCCAGTGTGCTTCAAAACTAACCGTTATTGATAAGCAAATTGCCATTCCCAAAGACGCTGTCATTATCACCGTCGAAGATGCTAAGTTATACATAACAGGCGTAGTTGACCGTCAGGCAGAACTTGCAAGATTAACGAAACGCCGGGAAGAACTCATCGCCAGAATAGAATCTGCTGAAAAGAAGTTAGCCAACCCGGAATTTCTCAATAAGGCTCCTCAAGAGGTTGTTTCACGCCAGCGTGAACGTTTAAAATCTTTAAAAGAAGAACTTCACGCCGTAGAAAAAAATCTTTCCGAGGCAAAATAGTGTACAATATTAATCATCCCAACGACGGCGGGATGTCAATCTGACAAGGACCTTCATTGCGAGGTTTGAGAAAATGGATATTCCAGTTGAATTATCACGTATCATCATTACGGAAACTTCTCCGCAGCAGGTAATATTCCTGCGAGAGAAGTTTGGGCAGCGGAGTTTTCCTATTATCATCGGGATAAGTGAAGCATTGGCAATCGATCGTAGATTGAAGGGTATCGATATGCCCCGTCCCATGACGCACGATTTACTTGCGAGGGTCATCGAGGCAATGGGCGGGGAGGTAGAAAAGGTGGTGATAAGCGAACTGCACGAGCATACCTTTATTGCAACGCTTTATATTCGACAAAACGGCGAATTGATTGAAGTTGATGCTCGTCCATCCGATGCTATTGCATTGGGAGTTGGGCTTAATACACCTCTGTTCGTGGCGGATCATGTATTCAACGAAATATTGAATGAATCAGTCAGCCTGGCTGATCAGCGTGAAAATCTCCAGCGACGGAGAGACGAACTAATCGATCAGATAAACCAGCTTGAAGAATATATCAATGATGCAAAGTCCGACCCCACCGGCCAGATAAGTGAGGATCAAATTCGAGAACTCCAACAGCAGCTCAGAGAAATGCATTCCGAACTGGAAGCCATCGAGGAAATTCTCCGCCACTTACCAGAGTAATCATAACGAAAATTCAATGTACCTTACACTTTATTGATTCATTCCCGGACGGAAACTACCCAGATTGACCACTATCCCATCGGGATTGAAATAGGTTGCATTTATCCATCCGTCTTTCAGGCTTGTAAAAACGATTCCATAAACATTGTATCGCACCGAAAATGCCAATTCATCGATACCTGGTCCTACCTGCGAAATATCCTCGGCGACCTTGCTAAAATGCCCGACGAAATAACAAAGTGAATCAATTGAATCGTTCAGCAATCTCTTGGAAGGAATGTACTTATCATCCCCTCGTTTTTCGGCAGGTGGATACAAAAATGCCTCTGCCTGGCCTTGCTGATATTTAACGAGCCCGCCCCATTGA
>JAGHBS010000202.1 GCA_021160865.1 Planctomycetota bacterium
ATAGATAATAATCTTGTTAGTTTTTTCTTGACTAATCCGTATGCAAATCTCTATAAAGGGATACGAATTTTTGAGTTGCTGGTATGGTTGTTTGGTTTTCGGTTTGTTGTTGTCGTAGTAAGGGAACGAATTAAGAATAGGAGAGTGTCATGGCTGATATATCAGCACTGAGCTTAATCTTCAACCTTTTTGAGTGGTATCACATTGTGATGATCATCGCACTCATCGGGCTGATCATCTTTTGGATTGTGTATCGCAAAAGACAAATGTGAACCTAACCTCATCAGAGTGCGAAAATCTACTTTCTCATTGCCGTACTCTTTACGGGTGCAACGGCAGATGGGTTGATTTTGGCAAATTCCTTTGCGCCAAACGGTAAAGTTGCGTTGCGCAACGACAAGATTCTGTCAAATATCTTTCCAAAATTGTAACAATCTTGCCATTTTGTTTTATTTGAGATTATCTCCGGTGATGATTGTGTAAATGAAAGACCCTGATAGCAAAGCAGTTTATATCCTTGCAGGTAGTGATGAATACCTTCGTCAAGAACACCTTGCACGCTTGCTTCAACAAATTACTAACCCATCAACCCAATCCGATCAGGATATTCAACGGAATACCCAGATATATCCCGTAGGCCCTTCAGAAGCATCTATACGTTGGTTTGATTCCTCTGCTGACCTTGCTGATGTCCTCGACGAGGTTAGGACGGTGGCACTACTTGGGGCTCAGCGCGTCGCAATCGTCAAGCCTGCTGATACGTTCATAACAAAACATGCTGAAGCATTGGAACGGTATTTCCAGAATCCCTGCAGCAATGGCGTGATAATCTTCATCGTTGATTCCTGGCCGGTAAAGTCATCTGCTTCAAAGAAAACATCACAGTCGCTTACTCGATTGGTCAAACTTCTAAACCACATTGGTGAAGTTATAGATTGTTCCGCCCCAAAAGGGGCAGCAGTTTCCCGCTGGATTGTCCAGAAACTCCAAAAGTATGGGAAAACCATCACCCCCAAGGCTGTCAATCTGCTCTTGCAATGGACTAATGCTGAACTTCTCGACCTTTACAATGCCATTGACAAACTCATCCTTTATGTAGCAGATCAGGATAAGATTACCGACGCCGATGTCTCAGCCATTATTGTCTCGGGCAGCGAAGTAAAGCCATTTGATCTATGTAAGGCGATTAATTATCACGATGCCAGAAAGGCATTGGATATACTCTCGAAACTCGTTTTACATCGCGGTGATGAGTTCCGCACAATGGGACTTATTGCCTGGCAGATAAGGAATAATCTTCAGCACGCTAATTCAAACACTCAAGTTCAAAGAGCCATCCACGCTATGCGAGACTTACTAAAAACTGACCTTGCAATGAAAACAGGGCTTGAGCCAAAATCCGCAATGCAGCTTCTATTAGTAAACCTTTGCAGGTAAAAAGTCCGTCGGGTATCGCCTTGAAAATCGCTTTTATAAAATGCCGATACTATTGCCGACATTTTGCAACGATTTCTACGCTGCCTGTTAACGCAGGCAGACGTATCAGGCCCGTATCGGCATCGAAATCCCCCAACGGTTTGCCGTTGGCCTCTACCGATTCCAGCATATAACCTGATGGTAATCGCAAGGTGAGCGTAATCCTGTCAGGAGGATTCCTGTCGGGGCATTTGATATTGGCTTCGATTCGTCCTTCACTTATCCTTGAATGGACTTCAAGCGAAACTGCTCCGAAATATGTAGGCACGTTCCTTAAACTGATAATTTTACCATCCTCAAGCCAGGCTCGTGGCGTGCCTCGTAATAAATGCAATTCATCGTAAAGGCCATCATGTTGCGAGTCATCTTCCAGAACAAGCATGTATCGCAGGCTTTGTAAGAACAGTGCATTCGATGTGCTGTTGGGAGGGTTACCCATCCTCCTCAACTCGTAAGGACAATCTTCAAAGGTATAGAGGGAAGTTACCTCTCCACCGACAAATGTATCACGTGTAAAACCATGGGCGAGCATGGCATAAAATGCCACTAAGAACTTATCGACTTCATTGCGCTTCAATAGTGCGATGTTGTATCCCAAGCCATAAAGTGCATCAATGCCGTCTTCAAATCGTACCAATCCCAGTAGCCTGCCTCCCTTGTTTTCCAGATATTGCATGATGCTATCGGTAATTTGGTCATTCGGGGCAAAGACCTCCGAGGATAAAACGTAAGGCATAAGGAGATTGTAATAGCTGCCGTAGACCGTAGCTACAATATGCTCCAGTGGCTTGACGCTCTTATCACAGAGGCGAAGCGGGATAAAGGTCAGATCGCCATCCTTGATTGCCGATGCTTCTACAGCCTTGCGGATTGCCTGGCGGTACGATGCCGCCTCATCGAGATATTTTTGCCCTATCTGGTTCATACCAAGCATTTTCAACAAGTGTCCCGAATCACGAAGAGCCCTCCATGAAAGCGCGTTAGTCGAGATAGCATATATCCTCTGCTCCGGAATATCACCGCAGAAATCTGCCGGCGGTAGCAAGCCGTTATCGGTTTTAGACCTGTCGTGGATGATTCTTTCACATCCGTCGATGATGTAGGCAAGGTTTTCCTTTATAAACTGATCATCACGATACAGCATATAATGCTGGAAATAACCGTTGATAAGACCTGCGGTAGAATGGTATTCCAGTCCAGTCTGCTTGTAATCATTTATATCCTCGATAAGGGGTTTGGTTCTCTGGCAATACCCGAACTGGGCCAAGGATATGACGGTATCAAGCGTCTCAACGGCATAGGTGCGATCATAGGTATTACCGTAGCTGTAATGCAAACTGTCCCTGTTGATGAGCGTCAGGTTCTGGATGACCAATGCCCGCCAGGCGTTGTTGACAATTTCTTCCGGGATACACAGGTCAACTCCCTCGGTGAGAATCCCATTCCAGTAAGCGATGATGTCTCGTTTGACCTGTTCATAAGCATCGGTGGTAAGTGGCTCGGGGTGATTCGGCGTGATCGGTTCCATCGGAAGCGTCAGGTAGGCACACTTTGCACCATCGGAGAGGTCCCAGCGATAAATCAGCGTAGCAGTTTGCTCGTCGAACTCAGCAGGGTGGGAGAACTGACAAGCAGTCTCCACGCCATGCAATGCAATCAGGTCGCGATTGCCAAACTTGCGAATCTTCAACGGCGTATCACACTCGAATTTCAAGGCGACTTCCGCCTCGCGCGCCCCAAGAGGTTCAGCAGCGATTCTTATATAACAGGAAAGCAACTCTGCATGCCCGATGGCAGGGGCAGAGAAGACCTCCTGATGATAAAGCACGCCGGCATGTTCGTACGAAATCCTGATAATCGGCAAGTAGCCCTCCGTGTAAGCAGGACCGTTGAGTCGAGTAAAATCGGTACCGAATTGCTCCCTATCAGCCCCGACGAGAACCGACATCTTCAAATCTGGAAGATACCATGTCTCCCACCTGATACCTTCTCGCCGCCAGGGATTGGGGCTGACGTGCACTTCACCGCCGTTGCTGATGAATCGGAACTTCTTCGGACTCCCCGGTAGAGACAAAACCAGCGGATAGTACTTGAAAGAGGCATTTACTGCTCCAAGGGGTGGTAAATAATCCTTTATATTCTCATACGTTGGCCCTTCAGGTCTGGCGAGGACTTCCTCTGCCCAGGTGTCTTGACAAGCATCAATGACCGAGTCAATCTTTTCCGACGGTTTGACCTTTCCCACAAGCACGCTAAAATGCTCATCTCCATAATCCATCAATTTTTCTCCTTTAGTTGCTTTTTGACGCTCTTGAACATCCTCTCGATTAGTTCCATAGGCAAGCCGACGACATTGGTAAAACTGCCCTCGATACTTTCGACGAACTCATCGGCAGTGGGCGGGTCCTGTATGCCATAGGCACCGGCTTTACCTTTCCATTGGCCCGAATCAATGTATCGTTCTATCTCTTCGATAGCAAGATGTTTGAACGTAACGTAGGTCGTTTCGCTTGCAATTATCCTTCGAGGTGCTTGCATCTGATCGTCGGGGAAAAGTATCGCCACCCCCGTGATTACCGCTTGTCGCTTGCCCGAAAGGGCAGTTAGTATCCTACGGGCATCAGCTTGATCTGTTGGTTTACCATAGGTTTGGCCATCGACCGCTACGATTGTATCAGCAGCAAGGACAATTTGGTCAGGATGGTCTTCCCAGACAGACTTTGCTTTGAAATAAGCAGCCGCTTGAGCCAACTGAGAAGGCTTTGTGTGGGGATTGGGTGCTGGCTCGGAAACCGTCGGTGCGATTACATCAAAATGATACCCTGCTTCTCGGAGCAACTTACATCTCCGAGGTGAACGAGAAGCCAGGATGAACCTTGGAAAATCACCCATTGACATTATCCTGTCTTCCATTCTCCTGATGGTGTTCTTCATACAAAACTGCACGAACGGTTTCGATTACCTTTTCAGGCTCGACTAGTTGCATGCAGGTGGCAAATCCTCTTTCCACCGCAATATGCGGGCAAGTTCGTTTCAGGCAACCCTGGCAGGGGATATCGGCTATGATTGCCCTTGACCTATCACCGTACGGGCCAGTCCTTTCTACTC
>JAGHBS010000278.1 GCA_021160865.1 Planctomycetota bacterium
TCGTGCTGACCCGCTACGGGCTCGCACCGGAAAAGGTCGAAGTGGTCTATAACGCGGTGGACTTGGGCAAAAGGCGGGTCAACACTTCTGACATTAAGCGTGATGAGAAGATTGTCTTGTTCCTCGGGCGAATCACCATGCAGAAAGGCCCGGAGTATTTCCTTCGGGCAGCAAAGAAGGTGCTGGAAAAGTATAAGAAGGTGCGATTCGTCATTGCCGGCAGCGGCGACCTTATCAGCAAGGCAGTTTCATTGGCAGCAGAGCTGCGCATCGGAAAGTACGTCACGTTCACTGGATTTTTGCGGGGCGACGACGTCGAACGCGTCTTCAGGATGGCTGACCTTTATGTGATGCCCTCGGTTTCCGAGCCGTTCGGCATCGCACCGCTGGAAGCCATTAGCCACGATGTTCCTGTGATAATCTCCAAGCAATCAGGCGTCTCGGAAGTGCTGAAGCACGTCTTAAAGGTCGATTTCTGGGACATCGACGAGATGGCAAATAAGATAATTGCGGTGCTTCGCCATCCGCCCTTGCAGCGAGTCCTCCGCCAGCAGGGACAAATCGAATTACGAAAACTCTCGTGGAAAGACTCTGCCAGGAAATGCAAAGAAATATATGAGCAACTTATAAATGCAAATACCAAAGAGGATGCTTCCGGAGATGCCGTTCCACCCCAAGCCCCGATGGCTTGAACATGCTCGTGGGTGAGGAATCATGCTATAATCGAAAATAATGAGTGCTGGAATAGTAAGGATTTATGAACTGATAAATGAAGGTGAGTGATAAGCGATGGCGTCGGTAGTGTTTTATTTCCAGGTGCATCAGCCGTACCGGTTGAGGCGGTACAGTATATTCGATAGTGGCACGGATTACTTCGACGATAAGACAAATGCGGAAATTTGCCGAAAGGTCGCTTCGAAGTGTTATCTACCGACCAATGCCCTTATCGCTGAATTGATAGATACCTATCAAGGGCGGTTTCGCGTAAGTTATTCCATCACGGGGATGGTAATCGAGCAGTTTCGCCAGTTTTGCCCGGAGGTGCTTGAAAGCTTCATTGAGTTATCCAAGACGGGGGCAGTTGAGTTCATCGCCGAGACCTATTATCACTCATTGGCGTTTCTGTATCGACGGGATGAGTTCATTGACCAGGTCAACATGCATCGGGAATTGATGGCTGATTTATTCGGACAAAACCCCCGCATCTTCAGGAATACCGAGTTGACCTACGATAACGACCTTGCCAAGGTGGTCGAGCAGATGGGCTTCGATGCAGCTATCACTGAGGGGGCTGAGAAGGTATTGGGATATCGAAGCCCGAACTTTATCTACAAGGCTGCCAATTGTGAGAATCTCAAGTTGCTTTTGAAAAATTATCGGCTCAGCGACGATATTGCATTCCGCTTTGGTCAGCGGAGTTGGTCGGGCTGGCCTTTGACGGCAGAGAAGTTCGCCTCATGGGTTGATCAAATCAATGGCAACGGCTACGTTTGCAACCTCTTTATGGATTACGAGACCTTCGGCGAACATCAATGGGCAGATACGGGCATATTCGACTTCTTGCGAAAGTTGCCCGAGGTGATATTAGCAAGTGGGAAGAATGATTTTCTAACCGTTTCTGAGGCGATTGATCGCTACCCGGTCTCGGGCGAGTTGGATGTGCCATATATGATCTCTTGGGCGGATACCGAGCGGGACGTCTCTGCCTGGCTTGGAAATTCCATGCAGGCAAATGCCCTTTACGAAACTTACGCAATTGCCGATGAGATCCGCACCTCAGGTGACGATGCCCTCCTTGCCGATTGGCGAAAATTACAAACGTCTGACCATTTTTATTACATGTGCACAAAATACTTTGCTGACGGCGACGTGCATAAATACTTCAATCCGTATCAATCGCCCTACGATTCCTACATCAATTACATGAATATCCTGGACTCCATCCGTTCCAGATTGAAACAAAAATCCCTTCAGAAACAATAATGATTACTCGGAGTTTATTACAAGGCTCGATGCCCCTGCAGATCGGTGAGATAATGTTGATATGCTTCTATTGTAGCCGAGTTATAGGAAAATCCCCGGTATCTGACAGAACCGATGCGTGAGATTCAACGACAAGAACAACCTGTTTCGATTATCATTGACGCTCAAGGCAGCGATCGTGATTCATTGTTGCAACAGGAGTGGCTGATTACTAACAGACTTGGTAGTTATGCATCATCAACCTTGCTGGGGGTAAATACGAGGAAATATCACGGGCTTTTAGTGGCTGCCACTAATCCGCCAGGCGGCAGAATCGTCACGCTGAACTACCTGCTTGATCAGGTAATCTTGCCCGATACGGGTGATTGTTTTGACCTGACGATGTTCGAATTTGAAGGAGGCTTTCGGGAGAAAAATGCTGCCAAATTGCTCGAATTTCGCAACGACCTTGCTGCTACATTCATTTATCAATGCGGGGAAGTAAAGTTGATGAAGGAAATTATCCTGGCGGAGAAGGCAAATACCGTCGCCGTTAGGTGGACGTTGCTTTCGTCGATGGATATTTCTGTGGAATTGATAATCAGGCCCTTCGTTTCCTTTCGGGATTATCATAGCCTCATTTGTGCTGATGAGAATGACAAGCTGGCGTACTTGCGTTATCACGATGGCATCGAGATAACTGAGCGGACTGGCAGGTTTACACCGCTTCACTTATCTGTCGGTGTTGTGTCTGCACAATCAGCAGGCGAAGATGGATTTTCGATATGCCCGTTCATCTCTGAGAAGCAATGGTGGTATCGCTTTCGGTATCGTGCAGATATTGCCCGAGGCTACGATGGAATTGAAGACCTTTTCACGCTGGGGTTTTTTCGTGCTGAACTATTCGACAAAGCTAAAGTTCAACTCACTGCCTCCCTTGATGGTGCAGAAACTCTTGATTTCGATACCGAACTGAAACACAAACGGCACCGATTACTGCCGATGATTGAGGCGATGGGTACTGACGCTGATGTGTCTACCTGTCGATTAGCCATCGCTGCTGATGCGTTTATCATCATGCCCAGCCAGGGGCGCAAAAGTCCTGCTCACTCAGCCCGAAAGGCAGATACCATCGTGGCGGGGTATCACTGGTTCATCGATTGGGGCAGGGATGCGATGATAGCCCTATCGGGGCTGTTGTTGGAAAGCGGCCAATTCGCCCGTGCCTTGAATGTATTGCGAACCTTCGCTGATGCGATGGAAGATGGACTCATTCCAAATTACTTCGATGAGCGGACGGGAAAAGCCGTCTATAACAGTATTGACGCATCATTATGGTTCATAATTGCTGCTGATAATTACGTTCGCGCCAGTGGGGATGAGCAAGCCTGGAGGGATGAGTTATCTAAACCCGTCGAGCAGATTATCGAGGCATATTGCAAGGGAACGCGATTTGGAATTCACGTCGATTCCGACGGGTTGGTCACGGGGGGAAACGAAAGTACGCAACTTACCTGGATGGATGCAGCTCGCGACGGTAAACCCATCACGCCACGATGGGGCAAATGCGTCGAGGTAAATGCCCTGTGGTATAAAGCCCTGAAGATATCAGCATCACGAAGCAAGGAAACCTCGCAAGCGATGAGATACTCCCAGCTGGCGGAGAAGGTTGCCCGTTCCTTTCCGGTGATGTTCTGGAATGAAAATACCGGCTGTCTTTATGATTGCGTCAACGAGCGGGGTAAGGACGCTTCCATTCGTCCCAATCAGGTAATCGTCCTGGCGCTGGCTGATTCGCTCTTATCGCCCCCTCA
>JAGHBS010000113.1 GCA_021160865.1 Planctomycetota bacterium
ATACTAACATACATGCTTTACTGCCTTGCCGATCAGACGATCGAACGCATAGGCTCAGCCAATCTTATCTGGACTATTCCAATCGTAGTTTACGGCATGTTCCGCTATTATTGTTTGACACTCGCAACGAAAAAGGCTGATCCGGTCGAAGTCCTCTTACATGACAAGGTACTCTGGTTAGTAGGAATTGTCTGGTTACTATGCATTATCATTATCCTTCAATGGGGTTCATCCGGAGTAGTGAGGGGAATAATTCAATAAACTGCCCTTTTCACTTTGATACATCCCCCCAAGAAAGCAAATCTATGAAAACTACTTCGATAATTTCTTCGAGATTTCACCAGCCGCTTTTATCATCGATTCCCGCCATTTTTCTAACTGCGAGGGCAAGACAGCATCGCTACGGAGTTTATCAGCCACAAACCCTGGTACTGTTTTTCCTGTAATAATGCGGATTTCATCTAATATTTTCTGCAGTTCAGTGGTATCAATATTGTGTTGTTTTGCGATATTGACAAGATGCTCGCACCGTCTTGCCAGGTCGTAGTCATCAATTGCTCGCTGGAGATTTAACAAGGACAAGGTAGGCATAAACCTACCGGATTGATCTGGCAATAATAGGCTCATCGGACTAAAGCGAAATGCGTTGAACAAGGGATAGTATGCGAAAATCCGTTCGAGATAAACTCCATCTGCCCCTATCGCCCAGGAGTAGAAACCGGCTGAATAGACATCGGGATAGCTCAAAAGCACTGCAAATGTCTTATTGGCGTGCCCCTTTTTGAAGCGACTTGCTATCGTTGCAATACTCCTATGATTAGGCAAACAAAGGAGGGTATCGAGCGAGGCAAACAATTTAGTCCTTTCAGCAGCTGACATACTATTGATATATGAGGCATATATGCCCATTGCTGCTTTACCGTTAGCACGATGGACGGCTTCAACTCTGCTGATTATGCGCTGGATGCGTTCCCTTCTGTAAGGATTACCGCAATAAAGTGCGTAATCTTTTATCCGTCCACGATGCACCAACTCTTGTGATGCCTTTACCAAATCCCATGCAATGTTTCGATATCGAGAGGTACCAGCTGAGATTTCACGCCCTTCCAACACCTCAAAGGCATAATCCAATCTGATAAGCGTCTTGCCCGGATTCTTTAGCCGTGGGTACACTTGAAGCCCATCAAATAATGAGGAACGAATTATTTTCAATTTACGCCATTCAAGAGCCGGGCCGGCTAATGCAGGTGCATTAATACCAGCATTGACAAGATAGGTTAATATATTTTGTCTTATTCTATATCGTTGCATTTGCGGAATGAGATAACTGAGAGAATGGTAGACTTCCCTGCAATTTCCTGTACTTATCAATCCAACAACTCGTTCAGTAATGCCCTTTCTGCCTTTTTCACCTTCGAGGTGAACGACACGGAGATTTACGGATAATTGAGCAGAACGTGTCACGGTAGAGATATTTATTTTCCCGCGATAATCTCCTGTGCGGGTGCGCTGAGGTACGATAATCCTCAAAGCAAACCAGCAGATCTCTCCAGCAGGGACATCACGAAAATCTTGACCAAGGATATAGGGTTGATAATACACCAGACCATCACGAACAACTGGCATCGTGTTGAGCGAATAAATCTTAATATTGCCTCGGGGAATTATACCCTTCGAGGGGGCGACTAAATTGTTAATATATGCTCTGATAAGTCGGGCTTTTTTACACGGCACTACGGCAAAGGCAATGGTAGCGGCTGAACCTGATGCTGCTATGGCATCTATCTGCTTGGTACGATGCTCCGGAGCAGGTTTGTATGTCCTGCTAAACCACTCATTACGAGGCGGAGATAGGACGATAAACCCCGACTTTGTCTCATCTTCATTCGGAGACAAATCACAATGGGGTCGGGATTGATCAGCCAGTACAAATTGTCGATAGTACCTGGAAAGATCTTGCTTGATATTTCTAATATAATTGAGCGTCGCTCTTTTATGCTTTGCAGGCGATATAATCATAGCCGCTATCTGACAGTTCATCAGCTCGAGAGCATTATTCCCCTTTTTGAGATTTACTTCGACCGTTGAGACAATTTTGGGGATAAATGACTTTTCGAGCCAGTCGGCTGTCCACGGCTGGTCCTTACCCAGTAATAATCCTTGATTGGAAAGCATCTGTGCTGGGGAGAGTTTACCTCGCAACATGACACGATTATTAACCTTCGCCTCATACTCAACTGCCGGTGAAAAACCATAGCTATAATGTGTCATCCATATCCATGCAATTGCTTTGTCAGCCTGGCTCTGAATAAAGGCATTTTCCCTCTGCTTGTACCCCAATGCACGGCCTGCAATATCACCCTGAAGCGGGTCAGGATAACCTGATGAATAACAGTAGATTCTGTGATTTCCGCTCCACGTTATTCCCTTACCCATCGTGCCAGCTGGTTCAAAACCGGGCCAGACCGCCTGATTAGATGGACCAAAGTCGAGTAATACCACCCCCTTCGGTGGGGCTAACGGTGGAGCGAGTCTCACATTATCAATAACAATTGGCTCATGGCTTGTGTTCCGTAATTCCAGCCGATAAGGTCTATCAGGCCAGGGGCCTGTGTATTCCTTAGCCACCAGACCAAGCGGTAAGGCTAACGTATCCTTTCCAGGCTTGATGTATCCTACCTTTCTGAAGGGATGGGAAGGTTTGGTTTTGCCGGGAGATCCCGAAAGATTAATCTCAAGCCAGGCTATTACTGGATGAACCCCAAACGTATCAATTTTCAACCAACCTACACTTTTGATTGCCTTGGGTGGGATGGATATTCTTACACGAGAATCGGGTTCCATCTTCAAGGCATGAGTTCCTTCGGTTGCTACATCAGCGCCCTTTACTACCTCGACCTTGCCCGATGTTTGCAAGGCACCGCTTGCTTCGAATCCCTCAATTAAAATCTCCCTTTGCTGGCCTCGAACATGGGAAATCATCAGCGATTGCAGGGAAATGGACATGAAAAGCAGCAAAATCACCTTACCCACGAAATCATTAAGAGTTTTCATATTCTAACGCACCTTCGAAAAACGTACCGATTTTAAGAAAGTTAGATACTTGTATTATACCGATAATTCTTACTTGACTCGTTTATACCATCAAAATGTTAAAGACTCAAGGCAAGGCGAAGTGGTATAATATTATTAGGATAAGGTAAAGCAAGCGATGAAAGGAATAACAGGTATAAATAGATGGCTATGGGTAGTGATTGGGGCATCTATCTTATTTTGCCCCGCAACATCTTTTGGGCCAATTCGCCCTAATTACGTTTGGAAAACACCCTCTATTAGAGGGATCAGTACCATAGGCGGAGACTTTACCAGATATTCTGCTGGCGCACCGCGGGGAAGTTACTCTCCCTCAAACAGTTTATTGAGAAGCAGTATTTCAGCATCTGGATTTAACCTATATCGAAGCAGCTCTTCTTCAATGACTACTCCATACACCACAGCATTTCCACGGATTGGTCAATACAAACCAATGAAATATACCAGCGGACAAATCAAATTTACCCCAATATATAATGAAATTACGCCTTCGAAAATATTCCGAAAGGGTGCCATTTATAGTAAGCCTTCTTACAGTATTCAAACCTACCTGGCAGGATTACGACGGGAAACGCTATCAGCAGGTCAAGCCATTAGGCCGATTACATCTTTCGTTCCTACCGAAGAGACCGGTTCATATCGTCTGTACATGGAGAAGGGTGAACGAGCTCTGAAAGAAGGACGTTATTACGATGCTAATGCGTCTTTCAGGATGGCTTTGAGCCTCGGTCAGCATCCTGCTGAAACACACCTTGCCTTAGTGCATTCGTATTGTGCTCAGGAACGGTACCACCTGGCCAGTTATCATCTCGTCGAGGCGATAGAGCATTTCCCAGATTTACCGCTTGCTTCGATGTCAATACGCTCATTTTACGGTAGTGCAAATACATTTGTCTCAATTCTTGAAAAACTTGAAAAAGCAGCCAAAGACTCTGCCGTTGAACCTGAGTTATATCTGTTATTAGGATACTTTCAATATTTCGATAACAATCCCCAAGCTGCATCAGCTTCGATACTGAAAGCATACGACTTATGTAAGCAAAGCAAAAATGAGCGGCTTAAAAAAGCCATCCTCGCCTTTTGGAAAGGGATGGTAGCTGCTGGGAAGGCTCATGGAACTTTAGCTGCCACCACTGCACCTGCAGAAGAACTGCCAGCCCCAATCGCTGAACCACAATCAGCACAAGGAAGGGCTCACCAAGGTACCGGGAAGAAAAAATGAAATCCGCGATGCTTTACAAAAACTGCCTTTGTTTTCTGCAAAGCAAGCTTGATAAATCGTGAAGATTCGGAAATATCGTAAATAAAAACTCGTTAGTAAAGATGACATCATTATCTTACGATTAGAACTTCAGATAAGCATCCTCGCAATTAACCCGTGGATATTACATGAATAAGCAGAATGAAACACAACCAGACCCATCGCCCGAAAGCAAAGATGCTTTTGCAAAGGTTTTCTCATGGGTTACAAAACGGGTAATACGCCATCGCTTTCTTTCCAATCTCATTATTCATAATCTTCTGTTCGCATTAGCATTACTATTAGCATACGTCGTTCGCTTTGATACAGGCTGGCCCGAAAACACAGGAAAGACACGATGGTTTATACAGTTTTATCTGCCATCGCTGCCGATCTTCTTGATAGTTAAAACCATCGTTTTCGAACGACTAAAACTCTTCCGAGGTTGGTGGCAGTATGCCAGTATCCGTGATGTCGTCAACATACTTCTAGCCGCATGGTTATCATTGCTAATTATCTATGCCGGTGTTTTCCTTTTGGTCTGGTTGCCGCAGATGCTCGGAAGGAAACCGATATTTTCACATTACAGCAGGGGTGTTCTGGTACTGGATTTCATGGCGACGGTGTTCTTGGTCTGTACGGCAAGGCTTGGAGTAAGATTCTACCGTGAGGAACTTAGACCCGTCTCACCGGAGGGGGTCAAGCGCGTACTTATCGTTGGGGCAGGAAACGCTGCTGAATCCGTCTTGCGTGAAATTCACAGGATGAACGTAGAACGCTATCGCGTTATAGGATTAGTTGACGATGATCCTGCAAAGAAAGGTGCGATAATCCACGGCATCGAGGTATTGGGAACTACCGACGATATCAAGCAAATCTGCGAGGAGGAAAATATTGATGAAATTCTCATCGCTGTACCCTCCGCTAGTCAGAAGGAACTTCGACGAATCATAAGCAAATGTGAAGGTACCAAGTTGCAATTTCAAACGTTGCCCTCGATGGACGCTCTTATCG
>JAGHBS010000001.1 GCA_021160865.1 Planctomycetota bacterium
TAATTGAGGTCCTCGCGCTTGAGATATATCTTTGCACCTCCGAGATACTCAGTAAGACGACGGGCGAAGTACATCGGACTTGGCCTGCCTGCAATTTCACGTAGAATCCTATCGAACTCGGATAGGAACTTTTCATCCGCCATCGCAGCCCGGTATTCCTGCTCGAGCTGCGCTAAGGCAGACATTAGCGTCTCTGGTACAAATTGCCCACCGTACGGACCAAAATAATGCGATGTGTTCTTTTCAGGCATAATTTTAATTACTCTCTAACCGATTATATCGGCAACTTTCTATGGATAGGTCATCAGATGATGTAATGTTTACTTCAAACCCATCTTTTGAAGATTTTCGAGCGATATTTTCAATGAATCGAACGGATTGCGTTCATAACATTCATCCTGCTCGACGCAGTACCATTCAACGCCTGCTTTATCAGCAGCAGCAAGGATTGCAGACCAGTTCAAGTTCCCCTCCCCGACCTCTGCCGTCCTTTGCTTGCCATCGGGACCTATTACCATATCTTTCAAATGTAAGGCTGGTACCCTGCCTGATAACTTTGTAATCCATTCAGCAGGGTCGCCGCCGCCGGCTTGAACCCAGTAGGTATCAATCTCTGCCTTGAGATAAGCAGGGTCAGCATTTTCATACAGGATTTCCAGCCAGGTCTTACCAGCAGTTTTTTTGAATTCGAAGTTGTGATTGTGATATGAGAGCGTTATTCCTGCATCAGAGAGTTTTTTGCCAAGATGTTCTGCCTTTTTAGCAAAATCGATAAGTCCTTCCGGACTATGGAAATCCTGAGGCATATAGGCGATGGCGGTATGTTTACATTCCCAGAGGTGAAGTTCCTCGATGACTTCGTCGGTATGCTCGCTGAGACGCTCGAACGATACGTGCGTCGAGGCACATATCAGGTCGTTGTCCTTGAGCATCTTCGCCACTTCATTTGCATCGTAAGGTCCGAAGCCCGAAATCTGAACAGCCTGGTAGCCGATGGCCTTTATCTTCGCTAAGGTTTCAGCGATGTCTTTGGACGTCTGAGTGTACTGTCTTACTGAATACAATTGTGCTGAGATACGAGTACTCGCCATTTTTTATCTCCTTCATATTAGCAATGCAATTATTGTATCACATTCCAATGTTGTATTTGTGTTTATTTGTTGTCTTTGTCTTCTTGTAGGTATTTATGTTTTTCTGCAATTCTGCTGCTAAGCCAGCAGCCAGCAGCGGTACCGGCACCGGCGAAGGTTAGCCAATCTATCGGCAATGCCGCTCGTAGGGGTACCGATTGAGCGACCAGTTCCACATCTCGCCAGGTCTGTTCTGTAGAGGCATTCCCCACAGCAGCGATGCCAAAGATAATAATAGCAATGATTATCGGACCTGACAATAAAGGTAGCGTCCATCGGACAGAGAAGACCTGATGCGCCACCAGCGATGCCAGGAAAAAACTAATTACCAATGCAAAGGCAATTTGTCCTCGATCTGTTGATCGCATCGTTATCACAAGCATTAGCATTGCAATGGCGAGTTCTACAGCGATTGCTGCAATGATATGCGAAGTTTCACGAGGTAGGGGTGCATTTTTACCGTCTCTGATATTTCTCTCTGATATTACAATAGCGCCTGACCAGAGAAGCGAGGGAAATATCTTACCGATAATCATCCTTACCAGATAGATAATCAGTATTATCCCAAGAAGTACCCCTCCCATCAGGATCGTTTCATTCACGAGTGATTTAAAAAGTTTTGGATATTCATTTCCCCACCGCCATAGTAGCGTTCTCATCTGTCCGCTCGAAAGACTAAAGCCAGCCAGTCCGATGAGTGTAGCCATTACCGCACCTTCTATTCGTGCTGATGCTGTCAGTACCGCACAAGCAGCTGCTATTGCCCAGCTAAGAGAGGCAAAGATGATTAATTGATAAAAATCTCCTGTAGGTACAAATGTGATAGCTCCAGTCAGTTCCCACGGTTTTACCGCTCTGGAAAGGATAAAGTACACAATCGCAAGAGCGATTGCTGAGGTGGAGTATACTTCTATCTTTTCCAGCAATCTATGGCCCTGCAGGTTCATCGTGTTCGCTTCCCGCTATATTAGTTATGAATACGTAAAACTTCGCAAGAATAAAAATACTTGGCAAAGAACTCAAAGAAATTTATACTATCTTATTTCCTGATTTCATTCCGATAAGAAAGGAAGTCTGTGATGAATCGTGTAGTAGAAAAGATTGTTCAAAGAGCCAGGCAGGCACCCAAACGGATTGTCCTACCTGAATCTGATGATCCCCGTGTACTCCATGCTGCTGAAAAGATTGTCAAGGAGGGTTATGGTGAAGTTGTCCTTTTAGGCAATCCCGATAAGGTTTCCTCTATTGCCAAGGCTGAAGGGGTAAATCTTGGGGGTATCGAAATTATAGACCATCTCAATAATCCGCATCGTGAGCAGTGTGTTCAATCGCTTTATGAGAAGCGTAAGGATAAAGGGCTTACCATAGATGGCGCCAATGAGATGCTCAATCATCCGGTATATTACGGCGGTGCGATGGTCGGTGCCGGTCTGGCTGATGGAATGGTTGCCGGTAGTATCTGTCCGACGAGAGATACGGTTCGTTCAGCCATTTTCGGCGTCGGGCTGGCTGAAGGCAATAAGACGGTTTCGGCCTGTAGTATCATGGTTACGATTGTTCCAGAGGTAGGCGTTGATGGCGCAGTTGTCTTTGCCGATACGGGTGTTCTTCCCAGACCGACGGTGGAGCAATTGTCTGACATTGCGGTGGCATCTGCCTGTAGTTGCAGGGTTTTGCTCGATACCGAGCCGCTTGTGGCAATGCTGAGCTATTCCACCAAGGGATCAGCCGCTGGCAGGGAGGTAGATAGAATAATAGACGCTACCGAACTTGCTAAGAAAAAGGCACCTGATTTGAAAATAGACGGTGAGTTGCAGCTTGATGCCGCCATTGTACCGGCTGTTGCTCAGCGCAAGGCGCCTAATTCGGAAGTCGCCGGTAGGGCAAATACGCTTATCTTTCCAGACCTGAACGCTGGTAA
>JAGHBS010000150.1 GCA_021160865.1 Planctomycetota bacterium
ATGTATGTTCAAAGCAGCAGCAATCTTTGCTTGATTCCCGTGGAACTTCTTCATAGCGGCTGATAGGAGGGGTTTTTCCCACACGGCTTGAAGCTCCTCGAAGGCATTGCTGGGACTGGTTTGCAAAACCTTATCAAGCATTGCTTCGGCAGCGTCATCGAGAGACTCAATCCCTGTTTGGTCTGAGCGACGGATTTCTTCAGGTAAGTGTTCGGGTTCGATTGGACGATGACCTGCCATTGTTACAGCAGCGGCGATAATGTTGCGAAGTTCACGAACGTTGCCCGGAAAAGAGTATCCTTTGAGAAGTTCTCTTGCCTGCGGGGTTATTCCTGCTGCTTTGAATCGGTGAAGGAAATAATCGATGAGTAAATCTATATCCTGTCCTCTTTCCTTCAGCGGCGGTAGCTCAATCGTTACCGATGAGATTCTAAAGAAGAGGTCCCTGCGGAATTGTCCTGACATTGCTGCTGCTCGAAGCGGACGGTTTGAGGCTGCGATAATCCTTACATCTGCCCGGCGTAAGGTCGCTGAACCGACACGGTAGAACTCACCGTTATCGAGGAATCTCAGCAATCGGGCTTGCGCTTCGTCGGAAAGGTCGCCGATTTCATCAAGCAGCAACGTTCCTCCGGAAGCGATTTCCACCTTTCCGATTGATGGTTTGTCAGCCCCGGTAAACGCTCCTTTTTCGTGTCCGAATAGTTCACTTGCGATTAGTTCGCCCGATAATAACGAACAGTTCACCGGTACGAACGGTCCATTTGCCCGTTTGGAATAACGATGGATTGCCCTTGCCAACAATTCCTTACCTGTTCCCGTATCGCCCTGGATAAGCACGGGCATATCGGTACCAGCCACAGCCGCTGATTGCTTGAAGACCTCTTGCATTTCCGGACACTTACCGATGATTTCCCATTGATTTGCAGGTATGGTTTCATCCTTTGTTGATGTGCTTTTGCAACGATGATGTTCCACTGCCGATGATATAACGGTCTTGAGCGTTTCGATATCGATTGGCTTGAGCAAGTATTCATAAGCACCTTGCTGAATTGCCTTCATTGCTGTTTCCATCGTTCCGTAAGCGGTGATGACTATCACCTCAACATCAGGTTGAATTGAGTGGATTTTCGGCAATGCCTCCAAGCCGTTCATTCCAGGTAGCTGAATATCAAGCACGACGACGTTGATTTTTCCTGAGGAGGATGAAATTTTTTCTATACCTTCGACGGCATCATGGGCGGTCAGAACCTTATGCCCCATTGACCTTACTACTTTGGCAATGGCAGTACAAACGGCAGGTTCATCTTCAATCACCAGGATTGTTCCATCTTGCTTGGTCATTTTTGGTCATTTCGCTATTTTTAAGTTTTACTGCGGCAACTGATTATTTATGCAAGTCGTCAAGGATTTATGCTTCACTGTTAGTCGGCAGAACTATTTCAGCAACTGCTCCATGATCGGTGTTGTATAGGTTCAACTGTCCATTGGCTTGATTAATAATCCGTCGGCAAATGGATAATCCAAGGCCGGCACCGGAAGTTTTGGTTGAGAAGAACTCATCGGCCTGACCGCTGATTACTTCCGGTGGAAAACCATTGCCATTATCAGCAATCCTTACGATAACCCTGTCGGTAAGTGTTTGGCCGGCAATGCGTATTGTTCCACCACGGGGTGAGGCTTCAACAGCATTTAGCAATAGATTCAACAACAATTGGCGGCAACGGTTGCGGTCCATTTTCACCGGCGGCAATTTTGGTAAGTTCATTTCGACTTTTATGTCCCGCTGGCGGAATTGAAGTTTCAATAATTTGAGCGTCTCGCTTATTTCATCAGCGAGGTTGAGTTTCTCGATTCGTAGGTTATCGGCATCGGCAAGGACGAGCAGCTCATTCGTCAGTAGATTGAGTCGGTCAATTTCCCCGATTATAAGGTCGCAGTTTTCTTGCTGATTGGCAGGACAATTTTCCCGAAGCATCTGCACCGTGAGCCTCATCGCTTGGAGGGGATTTCGCAACTCATGAGCGATAGATGCAGCAATCTTACCGGTAACCGCAAGACGTTGCTGATGGATAAGCCTCTGCCTGCTTTGTTCCAACCGTTTCATAAGGTCTTCAAATGCTTCCTTCAGCCGTGATAATTCATCTCCACTTCTTGCATAACTTACCTGTTCTTCTGAAAGTGTCTGATCAACTATCCGATTGAGTCGTTTTATCCTGCTTACCAGGGACATCCCGAGAATGTACATCCCGGCTGCAAGGAGTAGAGAAGTAGCTGCAATGATGATGAGGTAACCATTGAGGATAGTTCGTACTGGTTTATCCAGATATGCTTGCCCTGCCAGTAGTACGATGCTAACAGGCTTGGCGGTAGCAGGAATTCTACCAGTGGCAGCAGCATAATAATATCGTTGATGATTTATGGTGATGATTCCTTTTATGCGAGGGTGGTAAGTAAGTTTTTGCCGAATTTCTTCCCATGGTAGGTTTCCTGCACTATGTGCAATGATTTGTCCGTTGGTATCTAATACGATGATTTCGGCATCGAGTAGGGGGGCAAATCGTGTGAGAACTTCCTCGTTCAAAGGTGCCGAACTTCCTGCCAGAGCAGTTGCAGAGTTAAATAGTCGGCTTTGTAATTGCTGTTGTGCTAATCGTCTTGCCCCATACACCCCCAGCAGTGTCCCCAAGCCGAACGTCAGGACGAATACCACCACCGTCAGAAGCATCAATCGATATTTCAGCGACATAAAATACAGTATAGACGATTGAAGAGAGCGAGGAAACACAGATTCGTTGCTGTATTATTACGGGGATTGTCTAAATTATCTCAAAACTCTTTGATGCGCGAATATTATTGAATAGTATCATCAAGTATATATTTGTTGCATTGAATTTGCTTTGTGATGCTGATACAATTCATCGCAGGACTTTTCACAAGAAAGGGAACAGAAGTGGATAATCTTGATAGGATTTTCAAGGCGTATGATATTCGAGGTGTCTATCCTACCGAGGTGAATGAGGATATCGCATGGAAGATAGGCTTCGCTACGGGTCAATTCCTCCGAAGTTTGCTTCGAGGCTATGATCGGGGTCAAAAGGCTGCGAATAGACTAATCGTTGGCAGAGATATGAGGCCTCATAGCGAATCGCTGACCAAAAACCTTATTGAAGGGGTATTGGCAAGTGGGCTTTCCTGCGTTGATTTGGGCATGTGCGATACGCCTATGGTGTACTTTGCGATTAATCATCTCGGTACCTGCGGCGGGGTGCAGGTTACGGCATCGCATAATCCAATTGAGTATAACGGATTTAAAATTGCAGGCCAAAAGGCAAGACCTGTCGGGGAAGATACCGGGCTTAAAGAGATTAAGCACATCGTATCCGTGCTAAGGCGGACTCCCGCAGGAGAAACTTCTGCAACAGTTGAACAGGTAGATTTATGGAATGAGTATCGTCAACATGTCTTGCAATTTCTCAAACTCGCCAGGCCGTTGAAGGTGGTGGTCGATGCCTCTAACGGTATGGCAGGGAAGATGATGCCAGCAGTGTTCGATGGGACTGATCTGGAAATTATCCCGTTGAATTATGAGTTTGGGGGTGGTTTTGCTCATCCACCTAATCCGCTGGTGGAAGCAAATCTCAAACAGGTTTGCTCGGTAGTGAAAAGGCGTAAGGTGGATTTTGGTATTTGTTTCGATGGCGATGCCGATAGGTGCATGTTCGTCGATGAGAAGGGTAACATTGTCCGATGCGATTATATAACGGCACTATTGGCAAGGCATTTTCTTACCCTTTATCCCGGTGCGACGATTGTCTATGATGTTCGCTCCTCGCGGGTGGTTCCGGAGGAGATCCAGGCTGCTGGTGGTGTCCCCCGGCGTGAAAGAGTTGGACATGCATTTATGAAAAAGGCAATGGCTGATGCAAGGGGTATCTTCGGTGGAGAACTAAGCGGGCACTTCTATTTCCGTGATAATTTCAATGCTGATTCTGGTGCAATTGTCTTTGCCGTGGTCGCATCGATTGTTTCATCGCAGTCAGCCCCGTTGAGTGAATTAGTAGCGCCTTTCAAACGGTATGTGCAAAGTGGTGAGATTAACTTCCGCGTCCAGGATAAGGATGCCATGATAAACGAACTGGCCGAGAAGTTTAGCGATGGTCGACAAGACCGTCTTGACGGTCTAACTGTTGAGTATGATGATTGGTGGTTCAATGTTCGTCCTTCCAATACCGAGCCATTATTGCGACTGAACCTCGAGGCGGTTAATGAGAATCTGCTTATGGAAAAACTTCAGGAAGTCAAATCTGTCCTCGGAGAACCCGTGAAGGAATAATGAGACGGTATTCCTGAATGACTTGGATATTGTACCTGCTTGGTGTGGCGGGGCCTGATAGGGATTCATGGAGGTAAGGGTTGTTCGAAGGAAAAACAGTAGCAGTTATTGTTCCATGTTATAATGAGGAAAAGCAGGTCGGGCGTGTTTTGGAGACCATGCCCGACTTTGTTGATTGTATTATTGTGGTAGATGATGGCAGTACCGATGGTACGGTGGAGGTAGTTCGTCAACACATAGCTTCTGAGGGGGATAATCCACGGACAATCCTTATTCAACACGAGAAAAATCGAGGTCCAGGAGCAGCTATTTATACGGGTTATATGGAATCTTTGCGTCAGGGGATGGAGATAACAGCCACTATGGATGGTGATGGGCAGATGGACCCTAAGCATCTCCGTCTGCTTGTTGGACCTGTTGCTGAGGGAAAGGCGGATTACGCAAAGGCCAACCGTCTGTACTACCGCAAGGCATGGGATATCATTCCAAGACATCGATACCTTGGCAATGCCTTTCTTTCCATGCTTACCAAGATTGTCAGTGGATACTGGCATGTTGCCGATTCTCAAGCAGGATTTACTGCCATAAGTAGGAGGGCTCTGAGTATTGTCGATCTTAAAGGACTTGATCGACGATATTCATACACCAATGATATGCTGGTTCGGCTGAATGTATATGACTTCAGAGTGATAGATGTTCCTATCAGGCCTCGATACAATGTTGGTGAGCGGTCAAAAATGAGACTCTGGAAGGTCATTCCGACGATGAGTTGGCTGATTTTTAAACGATTCTGTTGGCGAATGTGGCGAAAGTATGTTATCCACGATTTTCATCCATTAGTGCTTTTCTATGCTGCAGGAATGCTATTGGGGCTTATTAGTATCGGATTATTCATAAGATTGATATGGAAGTGGATTACAATCGGTTTGGTTATGCCTGTAAATGCATTAGCGTGGGGATTTTGTACCATCAGCTCATTGCAATTGTGTCTATTTGCAATGTGGTTCGATATGGAAATGAATCGTGAATTACATGGTACTGCCATTCATGACCATGAAGAACGAGTCTAAAACAATTTAGGTTGGTTCTTCTTATTGACAAATTGATGCTTTTGTAAGGGCATTTATCATTGTGCATAGTTTGTCTTCAATCAATGACTTCCGAAAACTTGTAAACTCCTACTTGCGACATGAGCCAAGGATATGGTTGTGGACACTTATCATCATTGTGGGGTTGCTTATTTACTTTATGGGTGTGGGGAGCAATGTGTATCTTGGTGATGAGGCGTATCATTATCGTCTAACACAGATAATTTACCAAACCGGTCACCGCCCTGTTTATGATAACCTGATGCATTGGACTCCCTTTAGTCGGATGCCTATCCTGACAGATATTTTGTGGCATTATGGATTAGCACTGATGTGGCTTTGTGTGGGTGGAGTAAATCAAGCCGCTGCTCAGGCGTATAATGCTGGTTTTGCCGCTTTACTTATCATGGGAACCTATTTACTGGGAAAGGAACTTTATGATTATAAGACCGGCATACTGGCATCCGTGTTCGTAATAGGTGTTCCAATGCTTTCTGCATTGAGCATTACTCTCCATCAAGATGTAGCAGTGGCGTCAATAGCAGTGTTTGTGTTGTATTTTGCATACAAGAGGCAGTATGTGTTGGCAGGTATTTTCCTGGGGTTGTCCCTTTTGATGAAGCGTAGTACGTATTATGTGGTTCCTGCACTTTTTTTGCTAATTATGTTGCCCAAGACTGATTCGCTTTTATTACTACTGAAGCGCCCACTTTCTATGCTGCGCAAGCGATTCTGGAAGGCTGTCGGACCAGTTGTTATTGTGATCGTAATGGCTTTGTTTATACAAAGCCCGGATTGGTATTTTCGCATAAAAAACTTTGGAACCTCGTCTATTTTACCTATATTACCTATCCCTCAATTCCACGTAGACAATTTGTCTTCACAGCATCATTTGCAGGATAAGCGTTTGGTAGGTAAATCGCCTGAGTTGTCTACAACGACTTCGAAGGATCAGACGCGTAATTCTGCAGAGGCAGAAGTACCACGTAATTTACCGAAGACACAGGTGTATGATATTTCCAGTCCTATTAGTAATCCTTTGGCTCCTGTAGAGTTCTTCGGTATACCGCTTATAGCCGCTGTATTATTATATCCTTTTATAAAAAAGAGTCGTAAGGACTATCCTATATTGCTGATATGTATCAGTGGAATTATAGCTTACATTATTGTAGGAATCAAAACATGGTGGATGCTTCGATATGTCATGATTTTGGTGCCTTACTTTGGAATTCTTGCTGCCCGGAGTATTCGGTGCTTGCCTTACCGTGCTGGATTTCTTAGTAAAATACTCTTAGTGGGGTGTATCCTTCAGTTCATTGTGATAAGCATTTATGTTTGGAAAAAGCGACAGATTCCTGCCGGACTTACAAACGCTTATCAGTATATCAAAACAAACCTCCCAAAAGAAGCAGTGATTATGACCCCCAGAACTTATCAGGCTACTCTTTATACCAATAGAAGGGCACAATGGGGTACAGCATATAGTTATGTTGATTTGGCGTTTTTGTTTTGGAGAAGCGATGAAGAAGGAATGCTCAAGATTGCTCGAAAATATGGAACTACACATTTTTTAATTAGTCGGGATCGTGTGTATGATGATAGGAATAGGAAGAATACTCATGGATATCCCCTCTCGTTTGTTATCAAAATGCATAAGTGGTCAAATGTCCGAAATATTTATGAGAAATCGGGTGTGAGTATATGGGAAATTATACCAATGTGTTCAAAGTGATATTGAGGATTATATGAAGATTGCAATGCTTTATGAGCTGTTTTGGCCCAGTCACGGTGGAATTGAAAACTGGCTTTATTCTGTTTGTAGAGAACTATCTCAACGAGGACATTCGGTTGATCTTATAACAGGCAGGTTGCCTGATACACCTCAAGAGCGAGTTATATCATCAGGGTTTACCGTAAAGCGAATAGACTATGGTGGAATGCTACAAAGAAAATATATTTCAGGATGTGTTAACATTAGTAGACAATTGCTATGGATACCCATTGCTTCTATGTGGCTTCGACGATATGGGCATCTATACGATATTATCCACGCCCACTTGCAGGCATCATTATTGGCGGCAGCTCTGGCAGTGGAACCCCGACGATTAGTCTGGTCCTGGCATGGTACTTATCGTCAAGTCCTTTACAAGATGTATTCTTTACCACGTGCCGTGTGGTATGATTTAGGCGAGAGGATTGGTATACGGATACCGTGTGCAGCGTGCGTAACGGCTGATTCTTACACTGCAGTTGTGGCCCGAGAAGAAATACGAGGTATTCGTACGTGTATGATCCCTGTTCATAATGGTGTTGACTGTGAGATGTTTCATCCTGCTACAGTAGAAAAACCTCCTGAATGGGGTAAAGGTTTTCACATTCTTACTGCTCGGCGACTTGTTTATAAAAATGGTATACAGTTTTTGATACAGGCCCTACAGGAAATAATCAGACAGCGTCCTGATATATCTTTGATTATCTATGGTAAAGGACCGATGGAGATAAAGCTCCGAAAACTTGCTGAACGTTTGAATATAGTAGATAACGTGCGATTTTTAGGTGTTGCGAATCATAATGATATGCCCCGACTGTATAATGCAGCCGATCTCATAGCAATCCCAAGCCTTATGGAAGCAAGTTCCCTTTCCGTGTTGGAAGCAATGGCTTGTGGTAAGCCGATTTTAACCTGCCCGGTTGGCGGGATTCCCGAAGTGGCTCCGGAAGGATGCGTTGTCTATGCTGAACCAGGGAATGTAGAGTCTATCAAGAGGCAATTGCAGTATATGCTCTTTGAGATGTCAGATTCCGAGCGTAGAGAGATGGGCACATTGGCTAGGGAGCATGTCTGTCGAAACTTTACATGGGCTCGTGCTGTGGATAGACTTGAGAGGATTTACAAGCAGATTCTTAACGAGAGAGTGTAAAGTGCATGGGAAAGCGAGTTTTTGAGGTTCTTTATAAGGGTTGCTGCGAATGGTTGAGAGAGGGAAGTGCTTTGAGGGTGAGGCTTACACGAGAACAAATTACAAGGATTTTTACAATAAGGCTTTTCTGGTTAATTGAGTGATAAATGAAACTTATGAAAGTAATGGTAGTTGTAGGAACGCGTCCGGAAATTATCAAAATGAGCCCGGTGATAAAGGTTCTGGCGCAAGAAGGCATTCCCTTCATTTTTGTGCATTCTGGACAACATTACTCGAAGGAATTGGATGGTATTTTTTTCCAGCATTTCAATTTACCCAAGCCGCATTACAGGCTTAATGTGGGCTCAGGTTCTCATGCCGAGCAGACCAGTCGGATACTGCTTGGTATGGAACGTGTATTATCGAGAGAATCCTGTGATATCGTTCTTGTGCAGGGTGATACGAATACGGTTCTTGGGGCATCACTGGCTGCATCTAAGTTGAATATCCCGATTGGACACGTCGAGGCCGGGTTACGATCAGGTGATATGACCATGCCTGAGGAGCAAAACAGAAAGGTTGCAGACTGCTTGTCAACACTATTATTCGCTCCGACGCCAAGATCGGTGAGCATATTGACTAATGAGGGGGCTGATCCAAAAAAAATTTTCCTCACAGGCAATACAATCGTAGATGCTCTCTTGCAATGCGACGCGAAAATATCACCACGGAGAGGTTTTCTCAAATCAACAATAGGTAGTGACGAACCATATCTGCTATTGACTTTACATAGACCAACCAACGTTGATTACAGGAGCAGATTGCAAAGCATTATGGAAGGGATGAGGGGGATTAAGAAACAGCTCAATATGCCTATTTTGTGGCCGATACATCCTCGTAGTTTGAAGAATTTCGAGAGGTTCGGACTGAATAGTAACGTAGTTCGGCTGATAGAGCCTATTGGGTATCTTGAGTTCATTGGATTGTTGAAATATTCCGAGCTTGTACTGACCGATTCTGGTGGTGTTCAGGAAGAAGCATGCGTTTTAAAAGTTCCCTGCGTTACCTTACGGGAGAATACTGAAAGACCCGAAACCCTTGAAGTAGGCAGCAATATGCTTGCTGGAACGGAGCCAGATCGTATATCGAACGCTGTCGTGACCATGATAAACAGACCGAGGGATTGGACGAATCCTTTCGGAGATGGTAATGCAGGGAGGCGAATCGTTAACATTTTATTGAACTGGAATCGGGGAGATTAGATTTTATTTGGAACACACGTGTTAAAACATGCACAAATATGAATCCACATTGTTTTTTAGTTCAGAATGGCGCGAGGGATATGCACCCGCAAGGCGGTATCTAATTATTACTGGTATATTGGTGAGTTTGATTTTTCTTATCGGAGTAACAAACAAGTGGTGGCCTACGCCAGATAGTGCATTGTATCTTAGTTTAGGGCGTTCACTGGCTGAAGGTAACGGCTATTACTTCAATGGTTCGCCATGCAATATCGTCACACCTGGCTTGCCGTTAATCCTGGCGGGTCTGCGGATTCTTTTTGGTGATGGGTTCTGGGCGCCTAACTTGTTTGAAGCCCTGTGTGGGCTGGTAATACTTTTGTTTGTTTATCTGGTTGTTAGTCGGATTAGTGATCGTTTTATCGCCCTGATGTGTGTGTTGGGGGTGGGTTCGTCTTTTACATTTTATTATCAAACCCATCGTGTACTTACCGATGCACCATTCGCAGCGATATTTTGGATGCTTATATATTCCTGGTATCGGTATCGGGACGGTAGCGCCGGTTGGCTTATTATAATAGTCTTGCTCTCCGCGGTGGGGCTTTTCATTCGTGCGCCAGGGGCACTGATTCTTATTCCACTGGTAGCATTAGTCTTAGAGCGTACGTCGGGTAAGTCGAATAAGAAAGGTCTATTAGCAGCGGCTGCAATCTTGTTTATCGTTTTTACAGAGATGGGAGTGTTCTACTGGTTAGGTCACGAATATACCGGCGGAACACCATTATATGCTCAGGCAGCTTTTTCACGATTTTCCACTGGTATACGGGCGATTCTATTTCGAGTTGGTGGGGGGATGGTTGGGGTACCTTTTGCATTGACGGAGATGTTTACCAGTCAGGATGGATTGTTTCTGGTGATTCTTGTAGGGTTGCCTATTTTAATCATCGGGGGAATTGGAGGTGCGATTTTGTGGAAGCGGGGACATCGGTTTGTCTTACCGCTTATCGTGTTGTGTATATTAGGATTGACTATCTCCGGTGGTTATGGTGCCATTCGACCGCGATACCTCCTCCCGATACAGCCATTATTATTTCTGGCAGTATTGGAGGGGCTTTGCTGGTGCATTTGGAAGTTTTATCAACGCAAAGGCAAAAATGTTTCTTCTGCAACGTATCGGAAAGTTGTTATGGTTTTTATCCTTCTGGTTATCATTTCCAACGCACCGAAGGTATTGCGTAATGCGGTCTATTACAGCTATCTAAGCCACACTCGACGATACTACGAGGTAATAATGTCGGGTGAGTATGCCGAAGTGTTTGAAATAGCCCATATGCTTCGTAAGAGTGGGGATAAAGGTTTGATAGCGGCTGATGCCCATGAAAGATCTATCCTTCACTTTCTAAGTGGAAAGATAGTTTTAGACTTACCGACAGTAAAAAACAGGGGGAAGTGTAATCCTGCTCATGCCGAGAGGCTGTACAAAGATTTTTTAGCATCACATAAGGACATTGGTTTTATTGTCGTGCGTTTTTCTAACGATACCCATGCTCGTAGCGCGATTCTTAACAAGCGGCTTATAAACATGCTTGATAATGGCCCTCATTGGAAGATTTGTTACAATGGGAAACGATACAGGGTATATCAATTCGTCAGCACGCAGTGAGGGTTTTAGATTTCTATTTTTATTGCAATTTTCCCTTTGTCGAGGGGATTTGATTTGCTCGTTGGGGGTCATAGGATTTAGCCGCCCGCAGCGCCAAGGCAAGGGCTTTAAATATGGCTTCTGCGATGTGATGGTCGTTTGATCCGTAAGGGACGTTGACGTGCAAGTTCATCTGGGCTGATAAAGCAAATCTCCGAAGGAACTCTTCGATTAATTGGGTATCGAACGAGCCAATTTTCTCCCCGATAAATGGGACATTAAATGCAACAGCAGCCCGGCCTGATAAGTCAACAGCAACCTGAGCGAGTGCATCTTCCATCGGAACTATCGCCCAGCCGAAGCGCATAATTCCTGCCTTGCTACCCAGTGCCTTTGATAGGGCTTGACCTAAGCAAATAGCCACATCTTCGACGGTGTGATGTGCATCGACTTGAAGATCGCCCCGGGCAGTTATCGTAATGTCCATCAGACTATGCTTGCCGAGATGATCGAGCATGTGGTCAAGGAATCCCACAGAGGTATCGGCAGCGACTTTGCCTGTCCCATCGAGATTAATCTCAACTTTTACCTCGGTTTCCTTGCTTTTATACTCAGCGGTGGCTTTTCGTGTCTTTTTGCTCATACGATTTCCTTCAATACAGTAATCAGCACCCCGTTTTGCTCTTCGGTGCCGATGGTTATTCGCAGTTTGTCATCCAATCCCTGCTGATTGAAGTATCGGATAAGTATTCCCCTGGCCTTGAGCGTTTGGTATATCTCCTCGGCATTGTTTTTTGGCGGTCTACAAAGCAGGAAATTACCCCCTGATGGCCAAACGCGAAATCCCAATCGTTCCAGTTCAACCTTCATCTTCGCACGAGCAGACTTTATCTTCTCGACATTAGCATTTTTATATTGCTGATCAGCAATCGCAATTGCCCCTAACCGAGCAGCAACGGCATCAACGTTATAACTATCTTTAACCTTGAAAAGTTGTTCTAAAATCTCGGTTCTTGCTATTCCGAAGCCCAGGCGAATCCCTGCAAGCGAGTATCCCTTTGAAAGTGTCCGTAGAATGATGACGTTTTTATGCCTGGCTATCAGTTCCAGACAATCTTCATCTGCGAAGTCCACGTATGCTTCATCGATAAGAAGCAGACCGTCTATTTTGGCTGCAAGTTCGTCGACCTGTTCTTTTGGATAGGTTGTTCCTGATGGGCTATTCGGGGAAGAGATTATCGTCAATTTCGCCCTCGTATCGATGAGTTTGTCCATAGGTAGCGAAAAATCTTCATCGAAAGGGATTTCCACCACCTCGCCAGCCTGCACCTCAGCCAGCGTTTTATACAGCAGATATGTTGGAACTGGATATGCAACCTTATCGCCCTTTCCCACGCATGCACGAAAGACTATCGAAAGCAATTCATCTGAACCATTCGTCACGATTATCCAATCGACGGGCACATTCAAAAGGCGTGAAACCGCCCGACGAAATTGATTCGCCATCGGATCAGGATACCGCCGAAGTGCCTCCGCATCGATTTTCTTCAACTCTTTCAGCACTTCTGGTGAAGGGGGGTAGGGGTTTTCATTCGTATTCAGTTTGATGACCTGCTCCTCCGGGCTAGGCTGTTCGCCGGGGATGTAGCCAATCATCTGCTTGATATTTTCACGAAAGTATTCCATTGAATTACTTTCTTGCAATTTTCCGTTGATTTTTACTTATTTCGATTTTCGCCGTTGCTTTTATGGGCGATTTGCTTGCGTATTTCCACTGCTCTTGCGTGTGCGTCAAGCCCTTCGCATCTGGCAAAGTTTATCACATCGTCAGCCTCTTCAAGAAATCCTTCTGCCTCATATCTAATAACGCTTGTGGCTTTTAGAAAGGTATTGCAGCTTAGGGGACTGGCGAACCTTGCTGCTCCAGCAGTCGGCAAGACGTGTGAGGGGCCTGCATAGTAATCACCCATCGATACTGCACTATGCGGACCTATGAATATTGCACCAGCATTGCGAACTTTCGATTGCAATGCTTCAGCATCGGCAGTGATTATCTCAAGATGCTCCGGAGCGAACTTATCAGTCAATTCGCAGGCAGCCTCAATATCAGGCACGATGATTATGGCTGAATATTTCCGAAGGGCAGATTTGATAGCCTCTTTCCGCGGGAGGTCCTGAACCTGAACTTCAAGAGCCTTTTCAACTTCCCTGGCAAGATTTTCCGAAGTCGTTATAAGGATGGCAACTCCCGGATCATGCTCGACCTGAGCAAGCATATCGGCTGCTATTATTTCAGCACAGGCTGTTTCGTCAGCGATAATCAATATCTCTGAAGGTCCTGCGATAGAATCAATTCCGACTTTTCCGAACAATTGTCGCTTTGCCTGGGCAACGTAAGCATTTCCAGGTCCGACGATCATATCAACTTCCCTGATTATATCTGTCCCAAACGCCATCGCTGCCAGTACTGCAACGGCTGCTCCGGTATAGATTTCACCTATCCCCAACTCTGCTGCCGTCGCTAATACCATAGGGTTCACGCAGGCGTTGCTCATCGGCGGAGATGCAAGGGCGATTTGCTCCACCCCTGCTACCTGGGCAGGTATTACGCTCATCAAAACCGTCGAAGGATAAGCAGCCTTTCCGCCTGGAACATAAACTCCAATGCGATTAATCGGCGCATATTTGACCGATAACTCCTTGCCATCTCGTTTCAATGGTGCTGGTGAGGATATTAGAATTTCCTGTTGATACGCCCGTATATTTTCAGCAGATTGGCGAATTATTGTGAGGAAATCTTCATCTGCCTTATCGTACGCCTGTTGAATTTCTTCAGGTGCGATGCGGATTTGCTCTCTGGACAATTCAACCTTATCAATTCGTTTCGTCCAATCGATTATTGCCTCGTCGCCACGGGCTTGAACGTCATCGATTATTTCCTTTACCGCCGACGCAATATCTTCGCTTACCTGCAATGTTTCCTCTGGGGCTGAAATTACTCCGCCTGAACGAATCTTGTTTAGCAGGGCATTGATTCTTACATCTTCTTCAAAGGGTTTATCGGCTTTGATTATCTCGATATTCATTATGGGCATTTTATGTATATTGGAAGGGTTATGCAATGATTCATCGTTATCTTGTTTATTTTCGCAAGAGTATTCTTGAAAAGACTTGACACTTGACAAATCGGGATTGTTTCGTATTAATAAAAAAGTTATCTGCCCCCATCGTCTAGTGGTTTAGGATACCAGGTTCTCATCCTGGCGACAGGGGTTCGAATCCCCTTGGGGGTGTTAGTTGCAATGTTGTAAGGAATCGTGAACGGTCTTTGATAAATAACTTGCTATGGATTAGCCGTATCAGATTCAGAAGAATCTTTGTCCAAATCCCCGTGTTTCTCAAAGTTTCCTAACTTACTTATCATAGACCTGATTATCTCATTATACGCTGCTGCTACGATAAAGATAGGTAATCAATCCTCTTCTGGAAAAAATTAAAAAATTTGAATTTTTCCTCTTGACATAATCGCCTTTTGTGATAAAATAAAATCAGAATCAAGTGAGCCTTTCTTACTTTTTGCTTTGTAGAGACACATGGTATGAGTAGGTATCCATTTAGAGTATGAAAGGAGGTGATGCGAGACGATTTGATTATGTAGTAGCAATTTTTAGCGTGGTTGTAAGAGGTAAAGCAATTCTGAACGATCGAGCGAGGTGTTGGTTCTTTCTGGCGTGGTGCCAGGAGGTACTTCGCAAAGGAAAAAGTGAAGGAGGTAAAAGATGAGAAGTGTAATGTTGAGTGTATGTGTTTTGGCGTTGCTCGTATGGACTGGAGCAGCATTGGCAGCTGCCCCAAGTGAGTTTTATGCTGTCAAGGATGGTTCGTGGACCGATAACACTGTTTGGGATCAAGGATTTCCACCGGATGATCCTTCCGATGATAATGCCTGGATTGGCGGTGGCTACACTGTCACGATAACGAACCATACAGCCACCCCGAAGCGGTTGAGACCTGGTTGCGACCCGACTATGTATGCTAACAACAATGGTGATGGAACGGTCATAGTTGGTCAGGATGGTGTTGTTGACCTGACCCTCGGTGGTGCACAGTATGCCTACATCGGATGTCACTCGTCAGGTGCTATGGGCACTGTGATATTCCAGGACAATGGTCGTCTGGAGACCTGTGGCTTCGGTGTAGGAAGATTTGGCGGTAGCGGTTTAGTGGAAATACACGATGACAGTGTACTCAATGCTACCGAGGGTGGTGTTTGTGGTGTCTCGTTGGCAAGTGGTAGGTCATTCAGCGGCAGTAGCGGGACCATTATCCAGGATGGTGGAACTTTAAACGTTCGCAACGGTGACGATGATGATCCCGGTTACCTGAAGATTGCTGCCACAGACTGGGTAGGCGGTTTGACCGACTGCACCGGACTCTATGAAATCAGTGGTGGGACGCTGAACGTCTATAACGATCCAGGTCTGGTCAATGGTGGCCTGATCCAGATGGGTGCTTCCTCAGGTAGCGTTGATGTGAGCAACAACGTCAAGGCCACCTTCCACGTTATTGGTGCCTGGGATCCCGGTGTGGACAACATCACGGCTTACTCACTGAAAATGTATGTCGATGATAGGGGAACCGGTAACGAGGCGAACTTAATCTTCGATATCACTGATGCCGGTATCGAGCCAATCGTCCTCGAAGCCGACGCCCTGTTTGATGGTAAGCTGGTTGTCAACGACCTTAGCAGTGGCGCTACGGGCACATACACCCTGGTGACCTATGCCTCCGCCGATGGTGATTTCGACGAGGTGGATTTACCTAGTGGTTGGACCTACGAGATCGGTTCGACAGCACTGACGGTAACCGTTCCTGAGCCGGCTACACTGATGTTGCTGGGTCTGGGCGGACTGGGCGTGCTGCTCCGTCGCAAGAGAGGCTAATTACACGGAAGTATGACAAGTAGGTCCGTGTAGCAGTTAGTAAAAAATCAGCCCGTAAGGTAAAATTAGAACCTTGCGGGCTGATTTTTATTATTGAAGAAAGCCGATGCGATTCTTTTACTTTCACGAATGAACCTGTTGACAGAATCATCGCTGACCTGTACTATCCTGCCAGATAGCGGGTAAACGATTATTTGAATGAGGCATTTCTGATGAGAGATTCTCAAGGTATGCGATTCGGGAGGTTCGGTCGGACCAGGCAGTTGAAGGTAAAATCGGCAACAGATTTGAAGGCGGTTCTTAATCTCGATGAAGCCCACTGGGTCGCGACGGCAGCACCCATCGAGATGATAAATTGTGACTCAACCTTCCTGAAATTGCTCGATACGGACAATAATGGCAGAATCCTTTGCTTTGAGGTAAAAGATGCAATTTCCTGGCTTATAGATGTATTCGATAATACTGATGGAATTACCAATGGCAGTGAGGAATTATCAATCGATTGGTTGAATGCTGAATCGCCAAGCGGAGCAGAGGTAAAACAAGCATGCATGAACTTGTTGAAGGAATTGGGGGCTGATGATGCCCAGCAAATTTCGCTTCACCAGGTAAGGCAGGTCAAGTTAGCGATTGAGAAGTACCCGGTTTCAGAAACGGGCGTGGTCTTACCCGAAGCAACCGACGACGGCCAGGTAAAGCAGTTTATTGCAGATGTTATCTCAACGACGGGTGGTGCGAATCACCCTGCTGGTAGCAAGGGAATAGATAAGGCATCCATGGATAAGTTTCTCTCTGAAGCGAAAGCCTACCTTGATTCTCAGCCAGTTGCCGACGGCCAAGCCGATGAGCCGCAGTCGCCTGTTGCCTGCTTGCAAATCTTCAGACAAGCCTCGCTTGGAGCAAGTAAACTCAGGGAGTATCTCGACGAGCGGTACCGCCAGGCCGTCGAGGCACTCATCGCCCGTGCCGGTCAAACAGCAGCAAGGCTGAGCAATGTCCGATTGGTCGAAAAAGCCATTCTCTATCAGGCAAATTTGCTTAATTTTGTGAATAACTTCGTCAGTTTTCCCCATCTTTATGATCCGCATAAAAGGGCAATGTTCGAGATGGGCACGCTGATAATGGACGGCAGAAGGTTCAACTTCAGCGTGAGGGTTTTTGATCGCTCCGTCCATAGCAGTGTGGCAAAGTCGGGTAATATGTTCGTTCTGTACGTGGAAGTCCTTCCAAGCGATGGTCAACGGTATGAAATTGCGGTTCCAGTAACATCAGGCGGAAGGGGGAATTTGTACGTGGGTAAGCGGGGGATTTTCCTGGACATCACCGGTAGAGAATCTGATGCGAGGGTGGTTCAGATCGTCGAAAATCCGATAAGTCTATCCGAGGCATTGATAAGTCCATTTCGGCGGCTGGGGCGCACCTTGACGGGGAAGATTGAATCGCTAACTGCTACTGCAGAGAAGAAATTGGATGCTGCTG
>JAGHBS010000187.1 GCA_021160865.1 Planctomycetota bacterium
AAAGGCAGTTGCCAGCGAGAATAGTATATCGGCAATCGTTCCGGTAAAGATGATGAACATTCTTCAGCGGGCTATTTCAGGTAGCGATGAGGTATTAGCGGTGAAAATTTCTGAGACGCAGATACTTATCCGTACCGCACGGGCAATATTATTATCTTCATTAGTTCAGGGTAGTTTCCCAAAGTACAGAGATGTAATTCCCCGTGATTGTCCGATAAAAATTACCATTGAGAAGGAGAAGTTCCTCCACGGTATTCGTCAGGCAGCCCTGTTGACCAGCGAGGAATCGCATAGCGTTCAGCTGGCATTCAGTGCCGATAAGGTTGTTCTCACGGGCAAGTCGCCAGAGGCTGGCGAGGCAGAAGTCACCGTACCAATAAAACTTACTGGTGAGCCAATAGAAATCGCATTCAATCCGACCTTCCTGATCGAGCCTCTCAAAGTCGTTGGTACTGATCAGGTAACGATGGAATTAACTGCTCCAAACAAGCCAGCACTACTAAAGGGTACTGCTGATTTCATTTATGTTGTTATGCCGGTTGATATACGATGAGTTGCCTACACCTGAGCGAATCAGGGCTACGAATCTTACCAGCGTGAAAGATTAAAATCATTGAAGAAATTCTTTCCAATCGGCGATGATGAGTTAATGAGTAGTCGCAGATTGTTGTCTTTCAAATGATATTTGTTCGAGGAAGTTGAGATGACAGAAGCAAGCCGTTGGGGTGAGAGCAGGTCGGACGAGGTAGCTGCACCTGATGAAGTACCCCTACTTGCTGGTGCAATAAGGTTTCTCGTCAAACGTCGATTGGCTAAGCGGGTAAAGATGATCGGGAAGATTTCCCAAATATGGGATGAAACTGTCCCGGCGTCTATTCGTGAACATACTGCTTTGGTATCGTTTATTCGTGGTACGCTCACGGTAGCGGTTGATTCAGCGGCTCATCGCTATCAGTTGGAGACACTCCTGCGCGACGGGCTATTTGAGATTATCCGCGAGCGATTTGGAGGTCCGCTAAACCGCATCCGCCTTGTCCCCGGGGTATTTGATGCACTTGAGATGCCATCTACTGACAGGATTTAGAGCAGGCATCCCGTGTAGTTGTTTATCTTACCCTGCGGAGTTATTTTCTGGCAAAATATTACCAAAGTGGGGCAGTGTTTTTACGAGAATTATTTTATAATAATTATATTCTGGTGAAAGTATTGTTTCGTTCAGGAGTTTGCAGATGATTGTCGTAATGAAGCCAGGTGCCACCGAGAAGGACATCCAGCATGTTGTTGCGCTGGTGCGGGACTTCGGTCTAAAGGAGCACGTTATCCACGGCACTGATCGCACGGTGATTGCGTGCATCGGTGATAAGAGAATGGTTGACAAGGGAGCAATTGAAAATGCTCCGATGGTCGAGAAGATTGTCCCCATCCTCGCACCGTACAAGATGGCTTCAGTGGAGGTCAAGCGGACTCGTACGGAGGTCGCTATCGGGCCGAAGAAGTTTCCCGTTGGTGGTAAGAAGATTGGTGTAATTGCAGGTCCGTGTGCGGTGGAAGGCCGCGATCAGTTGCTTCGTGTAGCAGAAGCCGTTGCTGCTGCCGGTGCTATTGGCTTGCGAGGCGGAGCGTATAAGCCCCGCACCAGTCCATACAGTTTTCAGGGATTAGGGGAAGAAGGACTAAAACTCCTTGAAGAGGCACGAAATGCCACTGGACTTGCTATCGTCACCGAGGCAACCGGCTTGGAGCAGATGGACGCAGTTGCAGAAGTAGCAGATGTGGTGCAAATTGGTGCCAGAAACATGCAACATTATCCCTTGTTGGAAGCAGCTGGTAAGTGCGGTAAACCCGTACTACTCAAGCGGGGACCCAGTGCGAAGATCGATGAATGGCTTCTTGCCTGTGAGTATGTGATAAATGCAGGTAATCATCAGGTAATACTTTGTGAACGAGGAATTCGTACATTCGAAAACTATGTTCGTAATACATTGGCGTTAGCAGTCATACCTGCCCTTCGAGAGCGAACGCACTTACCGGTGATTATTGATCCGTCTCACGGTACCGGTCATGCGCACATGGTTCCCTCGATGTGTCAGGCAGCAGTGGCTGCTGGGGCAGACGGCTTGCTTATCGAGGTACATCACGACCCTGAACACGCCCTCTCTGACGGTGCCCAATCGCTTACGCCAGATGTGTTTGCTGAGATGATGAAGACGCTCAAACGCATCGCTAACGCTGTTGGCAGAGAGATTTAATTTCCCCAAGATTTTATAAAAATAGATAAAGTCTCTGCGCCTCTTTCATATAAAAGGTATGCGATTTCCATTTTATCCCGCCTGCTGTAAAATCCTACTGCTGAAATAAATAACTCATTGCTAAGGGTAATTTTTATTATGCCTCAAGTAGGATTTGATGAGCCACCTCAACGACGTAGAACACCTCGAGAGCGTCTTGTTCCAGTAGCAGTAATGATGGTTTTAGGTATTATTGCAGGCAGATATGTTCATTTACCTATCGGTTTGTGGCTGACTTTGGGCGTAATAGCCATTGTAGTTTCTATGATAACCTTCTGGAGGGAAGAATTATATTTATTGATGATATGTGGGGTGTTATCAGCCATTTTTTTCATCTCATCTGCATGGTGTTCCTTGGTGTATTATTATGTTCCGGGAAATCATATCGTATCGTTTACTTCGACTGGAGGTGTTCTTTGTACACTTCGAGGCCGTCTTATTACTCTGCCACGCTACCAGCGAAGTAGAACAATTTATTACATACCTGCCAAGACATTTTTCTTACTACATCCGGATGCTATCAAACGAACTGATGGGAAGTGGAT
>JAGHBS010000015.1 GCA_021160865.1 Planctomycetota bacterium
AGAACGAGATATCTACCTGGGATTGATAAGTAAGTCGTCAAAGTTGCACCTTTTGTACCGATACTGTCGCGAGTGACTTGAACGACAATTTCATCACCTTTATGGAGACACGATTGGATGGGTGGACGGGTTTTTACGGCACGTTTGTTTCCAACAGCTTCGACGTGATTTTGACCAGCAGGGAAAAATCTCGGATGTAAATCGGAAATATGTAAAAATCCATTCTTTCCTTCACCGAAATCGATAAATGCTGCCTGAATTGATGGCTCAATGTTGGTGACTCGCCCCTTGTAGATGTTGCCTACCTTTGATACGTTCGAAGCCTCTTCTGTGTAAAGTTCGTCTAAGACACCGTTAGATATGACTGCTATGCGACGCTCGTCTGACTGGACGTTAATTAGCATTTCTTTAGTTTCTTTTTGCTTCTTCATATTTTGTCCTTATAAGGTTTACTTTGTTATTTCGTAAAGAAGTTTTGTCTTTGTTAGCCTCGATATAACTTCTGACGGGTCGGCAAAACCAATCGCTCTTAATACTCTATCGGGTCCAGGCGGGGTGGTTCGAGGATTTCCTGCAATTGTAAATGTAAGGGTATTTTTGACAATATCCATATTGAGTATGTATTTTTCTATCTTTTTATTATCGTTAGTTTGCTCGTTTTTTATGGGGGTAGTTGCGTCTTTATTGCTTCTTATTTCTGCAAGATGCCGTGAGACTGCTTTACTCTCGATATCGGTCAGGAAAAGTTGATAGGTTACCGATTTTACCCAAATGTGGCCTTTATCAGGCAAAGGTTCAGCACGGAGTATTTTAGCACCGGGGGGAAATTGCTTAGAAAATCGCTCTAACCATCGAGTATCTTGGAAGGCTTGTTCAAATCTAATGATGAGTAATTCGCATTGACTGGCTACACCCACCGGCCGTGGTAGAAGCAGCGAAATCTTCGGACGAGGATTGAAACCTTTGGAGAAGGCAACGGGCAAACCCGCCCTTGCAGAAGCCCGTTCACAAAGGTTCATCACATTACGATGCGACAGGAATCTCAAATCCCCTTCGATGGAGAACCAGACCATCCATCGCCTTGCACCGCTCGTTTTTGCCCCTTGGGTTTCGGTGTCGATTTGCATTTCTTCTAATGATGATTACCCGGTATGAACAGTTTGTGTTGATGGTATAATCCATTATCTATTTTCCATTTACGGGAAAATCAAAAGATTCCCACACTTGTAAATTAGGGTATCAATTTTATCGCATCTAATCGCAACAAGGTTTTCAAATATTAGTACAATTCTGGCAAAACTTGGCTTATCTGGTCTCGTAAGTACCTGATAATCTCTTTATCGGATTCAAACGTTGCCACTTGTCGAGCAACTTTTCTTGCATGTTCTATCGTTATTGAACGGATGGTCTTCTTTACTTCAGGAATTGCCGGCGGTGCCACTGAAAGCGTTCGCAACCCCATGCCAAGTAAAAGTAGCACATACTCCGGTTCGCTTCCCATCTCGCCACAAAGTGCGACATCCACATCATACCTTTGTCCGGCACGAATTACTTCCTTTATCAATCTCAATACGGAAGGATTGGCTGCTGAGAATAATGGTGAGACTCTTTCATTAGTCCTATCGACTGCCATTGTGTATTGAATCAAATCGTTTGTCCCGATGGAGAAGAAATCTACTTCCTGGGCAAACTGATTGCACTGCAATGCTGCTGATGGAACTTCCACCATCATTCCGATTGGTACATCGGTGCGAACTTCGTATCCTTCCTCCTCGAGGTCTTCCATAGTGTCGCGAACAATCATCTTTGCCTGGCGAAGTTCGGTGAGGTTTGTAATCAGAGGGAACAGTAAAGAGACATTTCCCTTCATACTCGCACGAAGTATAGCCCGTAGCTGCGTCCTGAATAGATCAAGGTGCTGAAGACAGAAACGGATGCTCCGCAAGCCGAGGAATGGATTTCGCTCCGGTACGGGTGAACGGGATTGAGTATATTTATCTGCCCCTAAATCAAGCGTGCGGATGCAAACGGGCAAATCGCCCATAATTTCGAGAACTTTGCAATATGCACGATAATGATCTTCCTCAGTGGGTTCAGTTTCAGTGCCAAGGTAGAGAAATTCGGTTCGATAGAGCCCGATGCCCTTACCGCCTTTCTCCAAGACGGTTTGAGCCTCTTCGGGAAACTCAATATTCCCAAGTAAGTTGATTTCATGACCATCAGCAGTAATGGCGGGGAGATCTCTAATCTGATCAAGGGTGTGTTCAAACTCGACACGTTTTTGTAAGTAGTGTTGGTATTCTTCTACGGTTTCTTCATCTGGGTTAATGATGACGATTCCCCGATTACCGTCGATGATTACCGTATCACCCGGATTAGTGGATATACTTGCGTCTTTCAAACCGACCACTGCGGGTATCCCCAGGGCACGGGCAATAATGGCAGTATGACTTGTTCTGCCACCTGCGTCAGTAGCAAGCCCAAGCACATGACGACGATCAAAGTTGGCTGTCTGAGAAGGTGTCAAGTCGTGTGCAAGTACAACGACTTCTTCATCTAAGTCGATAAGCCGTTGATGAGTTTGACCAATCAGCCTATGAAGTATCCGCCTTTCGATGTCGTAAACATCCTTGACACGTCCGGCAAGATATTCGGGCATCTTGAGAAATTGTTTAGCATATTCTCGTAAGACGCTCGCGACGGCAAACTCGGCTACCACGTGTTTGGTCTCGATAAGTTGACGCATCTTGTTAATCAGGTTTTTATCCTTGAGCAACGCCAGGTGGAAATCAAATATAGCAGCAGTTTCATTACCGAGTTGTTTAGCAGTTGTGCTCCGCAGTTCATTGAGTTCCTGTGTTGATTGTGATAATGCCTTTTCAAGACGTTTTAGTTCATCATCAACGCGATCGGGGCTGATGTGACGTTCAGGAATATGGTACTCCTCTGCGTCGAGGACGACTGCAGGACGAATTACCACTCCCGGTGAAACCGCTATGCCTTTTTTAATCTCCATCTTTTATCGTTTTATTCAGTCTCTTTACGTGATGTTTATGTATTACCCGTCTTTCTGATCATTTTCCCCGAACCCCGATTCAACCAATGCTGCCAGTTCCTTAACGGCTTCATCGGCATCGGGTCCGGTTGCTCGAATCTTTAAAGACGTACCCTTCGTAGCATTTAGCGTAAGCATGGACGTAACGCTCTTGCCGTCCACCACAATGTTATCTTTTATTACCTCGATATTCGATTCGTATTTACTTGCTAATTGTACGAACCGCGTGGCGGGTCGAGCGTGAAGTCCATGTTTGTTTGGTATTGTCACTTCTATTTCTCTCGTACTCAATTTTACACACATCCTTATAAAAATGCTCTAAAAAGCCGTTTTTCAAAAATCTGTAAGAGGTTTTTCAGGTTGGATGATCTGCTACCTGTAAGCTACCCGAGGCGTTCGGGGTGCTGAAGTTCTTATCGCAGTTCATCTGCCTCTGATATGAGTTCGGCTATCTTTTCAACGGTGTCGCTTTGTAGTAGGAATTTTCGGAAGATATCCTGCTGAACGTGGTCGAAGATGGTTTCCATTGCTTGAAGATGCTCATCGGGGTTGTCCGTACACGATAGCAGGAGGATGATTATATAGACGGGTTTGGAATCGAGTGAACCGAAATCGATACCTCTGCTGGAACGTCCTATCGTTCCTACAGGGTGTTTAATCGATTTAAGTTTGGCATGGGGCAATGCAACTCCCTTGCCTATCCCGGTGGTGGCCTGGTTTTCCCGACTAATCACTGCCATTGTTGCCTCTTTTACCGTGCGTTTAGGAATGGCGTTGGCTTGGGCAAGTGATTTGATTAATTGCTCGATGGCTTCATCACGCGTAGCCGAGCCCAGCTCGGGAATGATAGCGTCAGTCACTATGATGTCAGACAGTTTCATCTTCTGCTCCTACTTTTTGATATATCTATCTTTTGCATTTCCCATTTTTGAGAAAGAAGCCTCTCCATTTATACCATGTTTTTACAAGGTTTGAAGATTTTTGCCCGGTTTAAGGAGCAAAGATTATTTTCGCATTTATTAGTGCATTATGGTTTATGAATGTTGCGAGTATGCCGATCCTTTACGTGGTCTTTGTGTCGTCGAAGTTGTTCGGTGAGTTTATGAACGCACTGATCGAGGCAAGCATACATATCGTGCCCTGTAGTTTTTGCAACGAAGATACTCTTACGCCGGCCGGTAACGATGATTTCCACAAGTTCCTGGCCGGAATCTTTATCGTAGGTTATTTCCACCGATTGGATACCATCGTAAAAGCGGGGTAATGATTGAACCTTCTCAATTGCGTAGTTTTTCATGGCATCGGTTAGTTCCATATGCCTTGCTGATACTGATACGTTCATAATAACTGCTCCTTGAATTTTCGTTCTTTGATGAGTCATATTCCTCTTTGTTTTTGAACATCATCGCTATTATCAGTAGCAGTTTTCTTTGGCTCAATTAGAGTCTTGGAGTCGGTGCGAGTGAAAAGTTTTTCCCGCATCTTTTGAGGCGATGAGGTAAGTACACCCGCGCTGATAGTGAACCGAAGAGCCTCTTCAATCGTCAGTGCCAAATCGACAACCTCGTCTCGCCGAACAATTATTGTATACCCGGTAACCGGGCTTGGTGAAGATGGTACAAATACGGTTAGAAGGTCTGTATCGAGTTTCTTCCGAAGTGCTTCTATTCCATTGCCGGTAACTAAACCGAGCGACCAGATCCCCTTTCGAGGATACTCTACCGCCACTACCCGTGAAAACTCTACCCTTTGTTCATTCAGCAGGAAGTCGGTGACCTGCTTTGCCCCGGGATAAATCTGCTTGATGACAGGCGTTTTGCTGAGGGTTTGATCAATGACAGCCCAGACGTTTCTACCGATGAAACTTGCAACGAACCGACCGAAGATATACACAGCAACGAATGCCAATACGAAGCCGATCCAGCCAAGATGATAAGTTTGCCAGAATGCTTTAATCTTGTCCCATTGTGCGTCAGCACCTTTCCAGTGCAGGGGAATGTGATTTATCAGGCAGTAATACTGCACCAGACACCATTGTACTGCTCTGTTGATATATGTCCCTATATATTTCTGGATTAAGGTGAAGATCCAGACGATTACAATGATTGTCAGAATGGTTGGAAGTACTGCTGCTAAACCACGGATGAAGAAGCGTCTAAAATCGTTTCTGAAGTTACCCCGCACAGCCAGCTCCTGTTATGAAAGCACAGTACAGCCTTATCCGTGTTGGTTTGCCTGGCGGTTTCATAATGTAAGGCATCTTGCTAATTACCTTGTACCTGTATACGCCACTTTACAATTGAGATGTTTTCTCGTCAAGCCCTGCGAGATGTTGAAGAGAGAAGATTTTCTAAAGCATGCTTGACGGGCAGCAGTTTTTTTTGTATTGAAGAGGAGTTGTTCAAACCTTTGTGCTTCTTTTAGAAGACACACAGCGTAGTGTAAAAAGAGAGTGTTTTTATTACCCATGTTATTGGAGAGCGGAGATGATAGTTTTTGTTGTAAATTGTGGTAGTAGTTCAATTAAGTACCAGTTGTTCGATATGACTGATGAGTCGGTCTTGGCAAGGGGGCTTCTGGAACGTGTCGGTCAATCAGGCTCGGTTTTGCATCATAGAAGCAACGAGACAACCCATGAGATTGAAGTTGACGCACCCAATCATACAGTTGGTTTGAAGATTATTCTTGATACCCTGGTTGATCCGAAGATCGGCGTGCTTAAAAACATCGAAGAGATAGAAGGTGTCGGCCATCGGGTGGTTCACGGTGGCGAGCAGATTCGCGAAAGTACCCTAATTGATGAAAATGTTATAAAGGTGATAAAGGATAATGCTTCGTTGGCTCCGCTTCACAATCCACCCAACCTTGCCGGTATTGAGGCAGCGATGTCTGCTTTATCGAACGTCCCGCAAGTAGCAGTATTTGACACTGCCTTTTTAGCCACCTTACCACCTCGCGCTTATCGATATGCAGTTCCTCGCCAATGGTATGAAAAGTATCGTGTTCGTCGGTATGGTTTTCATGGCACCAGTCATCGGTACGTTACGCTTCGAGCGGCTGAGATACTTGGCAAGAGCGTCGAAGAGGTCAATTTGATAACCGCTCATCTGGGCAACGGCTGTTCAATGACGGCAGTGGCAGGGGGAAAGGCAATCGATCACTCGATGGGGCTTACTCCCCTTGAAGGACTGGTTATGGGTACTCGCTCGGGAGACATCGACCCGGCAGTAATATTTTACATGGCAAGGACTGCGGGGATGTCGCTTGACGAGATTGATACAACCTTGAACAAGAAGTCCGGCCTCTTGGGCTTATCGGGTGTGAGTAATGATATGCGCGATTGCGTCGAGGCTGCTAAAAAGGGTAATACTGATGCTGCCCTTGCGATGGAGGTGTTTTCTTATCGTGTTGCTAAATATATCGGAGCCTATTTTGCAATTTTGCCCGGATGCGATGCAATCATAATGACTGGCGGGATAGGTGAAAATTCGCTACCTATTCGTTTGAGGATTTGTCAGCTTCTTAGCAATATAGGCGTGATTCCCGATGAGAAGCGCAATGAAGAGGCTATCAGGAAGGTCGGCTTGATAACGGCTGATGACTCGAAGATTCCCGTCTGGATAATTCCGACTAATGAGGAATTGATGATTGCCCGTGATACTCGCGACGTGGTCAAGCAAATGGCAGTAAAATAAGTTTTGCTTGACGGCACTATCGATGATACAATCAGCTTAGCGGGTCAATTGGTAGCATCTCAGGAATCGCTGAAGGAGTGTATATTATGCGTAAAGAAGCCAAACTTGCTGTGGCGATAGTGGTGGGCGTCTTTGTCATCATTCTTCTCTGGTGGGGCTTGACCAAGAAGAGCAAGAAGAGTACAACTGCTCCGCCGAATGAAACCACCACCGTCAACAAAACTACGGATGAAACCAATATCGTCGAGGTTGAGCCCACCGAACCCAGCCAGCCAACTCCAACGACACCTTATTCTGAGAAGTCAGAACCCCCTTTGGTTCAGCCTGTTTATCAGCCTACTACTCAGCCGTCCGGCGAGGCAGTGGTTGTACCGGCAGAACCTTCTGCTGCCGAAGTTCCAGGCGATAAAGAGACTCATCCAAGTACTCCTACTGAGCCCAAGCCTGCTGAGACGCCCAGTATAATCGTATCAGCCCAGCCTACTGCTACCATCGAACCGACTCCAAGCCCGACAGAGACGTTGACAGAAACCATTAAACCCAAGGAAGGTACTACAGCTATCGATCCCATCACGGGAAAACGCTATTATATCGTCAAGAAGGGAGATACAGGTGGGTTCTGGGGTATCTCGAAGAGCATCTATGGTACGGGCAGGTATATGAAGGCGATTCAGCAAGCAAATCCTAAACTCGATCCGAGAAAATTGAGACCCGGGCAGAAGGTATGGCTTCCTTCTGAGGAAATCTTATCTTTATATAAGCCGCGACGAACCATTCCCAGACCCTCAAGTAAAACTGCTGGCAAGACTACAAGGAAGATAACAGCAGTACGTACCGGCGCACCAGTCAGTACCGTTATGCCTGATGGACGAGTCTTTGACTGACAATGTTAGCCGATTTTTCTGAAGATGCGTACGAGAGCATTTCGATGATGGTTGAGGCGATGGTTTCGGTAGCTGGTTTGTAAAGTTTCCGTGCACGCTGACGCATAATTTGGATGAGATTGTTTGATTCGAGCAGAGTTTTGACTTTTGCAATTACCTGATTTGTTGTGGGAGCGATAACGGCAATACCTTCCCGTGCAAGCAGCTCGGCATTGGCGGCTTCCTGACCGGGGACAGGCTTGGTAAGTATCATCGGAACACGCCGGGCAATACATTCGGAAGTAATAAGCCCACCTGCCTTGGTGATGACAACCTTGGCTACCCCGACTAATTCATTTAGCCGATCAGTAAATGATATGAGTGTCATCCTTTTGGATACCTGCTGCCAGTGAGCCAATCTTGCCATTAGCCGCTTGTTCGCACCGGTCAAGACAATTAGATGTGCGTTGCTCGTTGCCAATATCCTGCGAGCGATTTGTTCAATCGGGCCGACAGTGAAGTGTGCCCCACCGGTGAGGACTACGATGGGACGATCTGATGGTAAGTCCCAGTCACGAAGCGTCTTTTCCCTATCAAGTGGAGCAGTCCATTTCCTATGGACGGGTATTCCGCTGATAATGATGCGCTTTGGTTCAATTCCCCACATGAGACATTCGTCACG
>JAGHBS010000077.1 GCA_021160865.1 Planctomycetota bacterium
AAGCAGCATAGGTGCTGAAACGGACACCGTTGTCTGGATCAAACTCTTCCACTGCTCGCATCAATCCGATATTGCCTTCTGCAACCAGATCAGTCAAAGGCATGCCCCTACCGGTGAATTGCTTTGCGATATTTACCACCAGGCGAAGATTAGCCTGGATCATCTCTTGACGAGCAACGGGATCATTATCCTGACGTATCCGACGGGCAAGTTCCTGCTCTTGTTCCCTGGTGAGCAACTTGCTCTCAGTAATCTTATCGAGATACCATCCCATCGTTGTCTTTGCCATTACAAACAACCTCCTTTGTTGCGGGGAGACCAATAATGATTGCTCATGTAGGAAGTTTCGGTTTGTAGGTAATCGGACTTGACTAACTCGATAGAAATTTTCGATGCTGATTTTGAGATACGACTGCACTTTTTGCTTTTCCAAAGATTAGATTCCATGGCGGAAAACACCCGACCTATTTGGTAGCCGTTGCAAAGTTTAAGTGGCGGTGATAAGATTACCGATATGGGAAAAGACATTGAGCCTATGGCGAAGGGCATTAGGCAAGATAGATAAATGCTCCTCGCCATTCGCTCATCCGATAGGTAGAGTCAACCGATGGATGAAAAAATCATCACGAAAGTTCAAGAGATAATTTCTTACTCTTTCAAAAATCCTGACTTACTTCGGCAAGCGTTGACGCATTCCTCATCAGCCGCTGAACCGCGTGATAGCAATGAACGACTTGAGTTCCTTGGTGATGCCGTGCTTGGAATGGTAATGTGCGAGGAAATATATCGGCGTAATCCTGCCTTATCCGAGGGGCAGATGACCAAGATAAAATCGTCAGTAGTCTCCCGAAGAACTTGCGCAAAAATTGCAAAGCGATTAGGGCTAACGAAACTCGTACAATTGGGTAAAGGTATCAGTACTACCGGAAACATTCCTACAAGCATATCGGCTGCTGTCTTTGAAGCCATCATCGGTGCAATTTTCCTCGATGGTGGACTCAAGGCAGCAAGAAGATTCATCTTGAAAAATATGGCTGATGAACTTACCGAAGCCTGTGCTTCTCAGCATCATCACGATTATAAATCACTGCTCCAACAATATACTCAACAACAATGGGCAAAGACCCCGAAGTACGAATTAATAGATGAAAAAGGCCCTGATCATGCCAAGTGCTTCGAGGTAGCAGTTACGTTGAACAATCAGAGATTCACAAGCGCGTGGGGTAAGACTAAAAAACAGGCTGAACAAAAAGCCGCTTTAGAAGCATTGGTAGAACTGGGCGTGCTGAAAAAGGAAAAAATAAAAACTGATTATGAATGATCTTATTCACTATCCGTACTGTCCATCCTATGTCGAACAAGGATTCATCCGAGGAATTTGAAAAATCTATTTGCCGAGTTCCTCCAAAGAAGGTAAACATATGTATTATTTGTTAGGTTGGTCCTTTCAGCATAGGAGACGAAATTGGCACCGACAGAACGATCACGGACGGTCAAATGTTTGGTGATATTGGTAGCAACGATGACAATAGGAGCCGGTATATTGTTATTGATAAAGACCCCACCTGCAAAAGTATCACCATTTCTTACGATTAAGGCAAAGGGTGAGGATTCGCAATCTGACATCTCCAATTTAATACTCAAAACAGATATTCCCATCCAGGCTATCAAATGGGTAAATATCGTTGTGTACGATAATTCCGACGCAAGGGGTGATTCCCTGGCTGCGCTGAACGAAAATTATCATTTTATCATTGGTTCATCCGACGTTATCGGAAGCGGTTCAATCTGGACAACACCTCTATGGCAGAAGCAGCAAGATTGCAATCATATCATCCGTTCTGGACCTCCTGCTCATCAGGGCAGCATTATGATACGTTTGCTTTGTGATACCCGTCAAAAAGCACCAACTTCGGAGCAAATGGACGCCCTGATAGAGTTGGTACGAAAACTTCAGGTGCTCTGCCAGATACCGTCCGATCACGTCTGGGTGAAAGGTCCTCCTGATAATCCTAATGAACCTGGTCGGTTTTTCCCAAGCGGATATTTCCGAAGCCGCCTGATACGAGCAGTACGGCAGTAGCACCATGGTTGATGACAAAACAACGCTTAGCATCCCGGGTTTTGATGTTATCGAGTACCTCGGCAGCGGGGCACGCAGTAGCATCTGGCGGGTAAGGCATCAACGAACTGGTCAGTATTATGCCTTGAAACGCGTCTTCAAAAAGGCGGGGGACGACGAACGATTCTTCCAGCAAGCAATCAACGAATTCGAAATCGCTCGGAAGTTTGACCATCCTGCTATCCGTAAATATTACAAACTTCGACGCATCCGAAACCTCTTCAAAACCAAGGAATTGCTGCTTTTGATGGAACTTTGTCACGGTCAAAGCTGTCAGGCTAAGCCACCAAGCGATATTCTCCAAACTGTACGCATCTTTCGTGCTGTTGCAGATGCCCTATCCTATATGCATTCCAAGGGATACATTCATGCTGATATCAAGCCCAATAATATCATCGTCGCTGATGATGGTACGGTGAAAATTATTGACTTTGGTCAAAGCTGTCGGATTGGAACGGTCAAAGAGCGGATTCAAGGTACACCTGATTTTATCGCACCCGAACAGGTAAAGCGTGAACCACTCGATGCCCGCACGGATGTGTTCAATTTTGGGGCATCCCTCTATTGGGTCCTTACAGGAAAAGCCATTCCAACTATGCTTTCTAATCATCCAGGCGGTATCAAACTCATCAGAGACTTACGCCCCACTCCACCAGAAGAAATAAACAAGAAGGCTCCACGTTCCCTCAGTCGATTGGTGCTTGATTGTGTTGCTATCAACCCTGCTGATCGCCCAAGCAGCGCAAAAGACTTATTAATCAGACTTGACCTGATTGAACATACCCTATCTACTACAAATCGTCCAAAGCCAGAGGAACTGTAAATGACTCATCCGGTTGCACAAACTTTCAAAGATTGCGCAGAACTCATCGTTGCTGATAAGAACCGTAAAGGGAATTGGCTTTATTTCGATAAGGACGATTACATTATCTTCACGGGCGATATTCATGGTCATCTACAAAACCTTACAAGGATCATCAACCACGCTGATCTTGGCAAAGACCCTCGCCGAAAACTTATTCTGCATGAGATAATCCATGCTGATACAAGTAGTGAGGAGGGCATTGACCGCTCTGTGGAGGCACTGCTACGGGCAGCTCGATTAAAAATCTCCCATCCCCAGCAGGTCTTCTTCCTCATAGCAAATCACGACATCGCACAGATTACCGGAAATGAAATCCTCAAACGCGATGTCGGCGTTTGCAAAATGTTCAATCAAAGCTTAGATGCTATCTTCGGCCCAGCAGCCAATGAAGTTAGAGAGGCAATTTTAAATATGCTACGAAATCAACCATTAGCAGCCAGATGCCCTAATGGGGCGTTCATGGCTCATTCGGTTCCTGACCCAGATAAACTCGATACTATCGATTGGGATATTTTTAATCGACCATATAAACAGGAAGATTTCCATCGCAATGGAACAGTTTATTCCTGGACTTGGGGACACGTACACGACGAAGAACAACTTGAAAGGATTTCAAAACAACTCGACGTGAAATTGTTCTTCTTAGGACATAAATTAATCCAAACAGGATAGAAAATACATCAACGGGGCGCGGTTGTAATATTGAGTACGCAAACCCAACCGTC
>JAGHBS010000065.1 GCA_021160865.1 Planctomycetota bacterium
GAAGCACACCTCGCGGAATCCTTGCACCAAGGCGAGAAAACTTATGAGGATTCTTGAGAAACTCTATTATCTCAGCAACTTCTTCTTTGGCTTCATCGATACCAGCAACATCTTTAAACGTGATGTTCGTCCGTTCTTTTGTTATTAGTTTATGCCTGCTTCTGCCGAACTGCCCCAGGAAACCTGCTCCACCGCCAGCTTGGCCGATACGCCTGAATAGGAAAAACCACATCAGGAGGAAAAGCCCGCCATAGAGGATAATATAAGGTAATGCTCGTGAAAGCCATCCCGGCGCCTTTTCATACCGCCAGCGGGTCTTCTTTCCCCTCAAAACCTTCTCAAGCCGCTCACCAAAGGTCCTATCAGCATCAAAGTTCACGGGCATGTAAAACCTTCTTCGAGCGTCCTTATCCCTGCCCGGAATCCCAGCAACCAATTCCCCTTCAACCTGTTCAGACTTGATAACCAACTCTTTAATCTGACCATTACGAGCGTAGTTCCAGAACTCCCCGGGGGTGAGTTCCACCGGCCGACGAAAATTGTCCATAAGGACACTCATCAGCACCACCGCGATAATGGCAAAGACAATCCACCACATCAAACTCCTTCCAAACCGAGCTGGTGGAAGAGGCGGCTTGTCGCGAGGCAGCTTGTTATCGGGCCTATTATCAGCCATATTACTTCTCGTATAGTTCCCTATATCTTCTTACATCGACTAATACGATATACCTTTCACTATAATAATATATTTTACAGCGCAAATACCTCTTTTACTACCCACCGACATTATGGAGATAAGTGCAATATGGAAGCCTGTGGTAGTGATAATGAACAGACATCACCACGGATTTGCCAGCTGCCCCACTATCCTGCGGGCTGTCTTATTGAAAAGACTTTCGCTACCAAGGAAAAAATTCTCCGAGAATGGACTCTCCAGAATATACTCATCAGCCACTCGGATGGTCTTCTTCGGTAGTAGAATTACCTTCCTGTTGGGGCGGAGGTCCTTCCATGTAATATCAACGCTAATTCTTACCTGCACTTCCCTTGCCCTACCCGTTCGAGGATTATAGCTGAGTACCCGCTGATCTATCTTGCGAATCGTACCGAGGAGGATTGTATCTGCTCTGCTTCGGGGAACGACTTTATAAGGCGTTTCGGCTTCTATCGCCTTTATCACTGCTTCAGTAAGTCGAACCTCGATATCCCGACGATACTCAGAACGCCCGCTATGAAAGATCGGCACCGCAATGGTCTTGACGTCTGAACGATATTGACTGGCTGTGGTGAACCCCTTTGTCGGATCAGGGTTAGTACAGCCCGTCCCAACAACCATTATCAATACAAGTGATGCTATCGATATTTTCCACATCATTTTGATAATCATCTCACTTCCCCATCCCATTACGATATATTGCTAACAGAGTAATCTATTTATTATCAACACCAATCTCCCTACTGATTTTTGCCAATTCTGCTCTTGCCTTGCGTGCCCAGGTTGTATGTGGATATTCCTCGAGGGTCTTTCGAAAATAATATGCTGCTGCCTTATCCTTGTGTATGCGACGGTAAAATTTTGCTGTTATATAAAGTCTCTCTGCTCTTGCAGAGCGGATTTGAAATAATCTTTTACGAATCATTTCTGCATGGCGATCTTTGGGATATCGGGCAATAAAGTTTTTATATCGTTGTTCAGCCTCAATTAGAGGCGTCTCGTCCCGTAGATGCCCGCTGTATGAATGATATAGTGCATCGGCTGCTGATAATTCAACCTCCTTTACCCGTGGCGAATGCGGATAAAGACGAAGAAATTCGTCATACCGCTCTGCTGCCAATGACCATCGCCCCGAATTGGCATAATGTTCTGCAATCATCAATGTAGCAATTTCCGCCTGCGGGCTTTGTGGGAATCGCTGACAAATCCGCTCTAGAATGTCTATCCCATCCTGTTTAGCTGGTATATGAAAGATTTTCCAAAGACGTCGCTTCTTACCTGCAAGAAATGCCCGGGCAATTTCTATTTCCTTATCCAGCGCCCTGTCGGAAAACGCTCCTGAAGGAAACTGCGATAACAACCTCTCAAACCATTTATACCCTGCCCAATAATGTCCCCTTGCCAGATTAGCCTTACCTGCAAGGTAATAGACTTCTTCTCTGAGCGGACTGGCTGGATATCGCTTGAGAAATTTTTTGGCTTCCTTAATCGCTATACGATACTTTTTACGTGCGATATATTGACGAATTATTTCAACTTCACCCGAGGCTGTCCCCCTTACCGCTGGTGATTGGCGAACCCACTTCCCACCCCGCCTTATCAGTTTAATCTTGGCCTGCAAGGCTGGGTAGGAGGTGAATAGTATCATTATCGATATGGTCAGTATTTTTTTCATCCTACAAACATTCACTGTTGAGATCTTACCTTCGCATTATACCGCTGAGTGCTATCTATGCAAAGACAACTTATGTGATGGGACCTTTCGCCCCAATACTTTCAGGGACCTTTCTTCTTTTCGTCAAGAACGCCACGGGCGGATTTTATTTCTCTACCTGACTGGAATTCGATATGGTAAGCAAGTAATGCGTTTATTGCTCGAGCCTGTTTATCTGGCAAGGTGGGTCTTTTACCGGCTTCAGCAGCAGAAAGAGCGGCAATGGCTGACAAGCAAGACGGACTTACAGCATATTTTTCCACCACGGCAGATTCACAATCCCTGCAGAGAAGTCCACCAAGCGAGCTGGAA
>JAGHBS010000244.1 GCA_021160865.1 Planctomycetota bacterium
CCTTCAGGGCAGAGGCGTGAACCCTGGCGAATTCCAACTCCAGGGCAAGTTCACGCTCACGACGATTCAATACCTCGGTAAGATGAGCAAGTTCCCTTAGCCGATTGCTGTCGCGGGTTATAGACTGATCAACTTGCTGTGCTTCCTGGCGAATGCTTGGTAAATCACGCTCAGGTGGAATAAGTTCCTCAGCTTCGTCAGGGACGGTGGGTTCGCCCTGGCGTTGGGCTACTCCGACCATCACACGTTTATCTGACAGAGTGGTGAGTTGAACGACGCACTGGGCTGATATGGATGATATTTCCTCAGGCCGAACTGCAAAGAAACGGACGGTCAAGCCAGCGGCTGATAGGGCATCGAGTTGCTCTCGTCGCAGGTTGCCCCAGAGGGTAAGTTTTTCTGCCTGACGATGCAGCTCTGCCAGGCGATTGCGGTTTTCGCGAAGCCGATGGAAGATTTCGAGGATTTCGTCGGCAGCGGATTCAGGATCAATATCGCCGCTGATGGGTTCGTCGGAAGGCTCGACGGTCGAGATAATCTGGATGGCTTGATGTATGCGGCTGTGGCGTAATTGTATCTGTTCGGGCGGACTGGCGGAGGGGTCAACCGGCTCGACGTGGATGACGCCCAGCTCGCCCAACGCATCAAGGGCAGCGTCGCTAAGCGAAGCAGTAGTTACAATGAAGACCTTTTTCATCTTTACTATCACTTGGGCTGCTCCTTCCAGGTGGTTTTAGTAGTCGTGCCTGCCCGGCTAAGTTCACGTGCCAGCCTGCTTGCTTCTTGCTGGGACAGCAATTTTGCCTTTGCTAACTTTGCCCGTGCAACGGCAGCGGTCTGCTCCTCACCAAGGTGGATTCGGATGATGCGGATATTCTCCCTGCAGCGGGGAATCAAAACCTTCTCGAACAGGTTAACCCGCTGGATTACCTTGGTAAGGGCTTTGGAAAGTATCGTGTGTTGTTCTTGCAGGACATCGAGGAGGGCTTGGGTTTCGTTCAATTTCCGCAGGTCGGCTATTGCCCTGTCGACCCATGGTGGCGTGCCGAACAGGCTATAATCAGCTGGGGCGAACGTAACCGTTTCGAAAACTGGTATCCATACGCCGGCGATGTTCTCCCTATGCGTTGATACTTCTGCCGGTCGTGCAAGTTGCTCGACGTTTATCCCGGCAATGGTGTGGAAGATTTGTCGGTATTCATCTATTTGCTGGCGGATTTGGTTGCACTTTTCTGCTATTTCATCTCGCTTGCGGGTGAGTTCCTGTATCGTCATCTGGAGCAGCTGTTGCTTGAGTTTGAGCATCGGTAGATACCGCTCAAAGCGTCCCAGCATGTCCCGCTGACGCTTCAGTTCAGGTCGAGTTAGTCGAATCTTTCGTCTCATTTTTCGTAGTTATTCAGTCAGTTAGGATAGTAAGCCTAAACGGTTCTAATCTTTTGCATCGGTAGTTACTGTTTGTGATTGTTGGGATTTATCATTCAATTTTTTCGGCCAGTGTTTTTCGATGATAGCCCGTCTGATGCCCGTTTCGTGCGGCTCGAAGCATTCAGCCAGTATTTCCCAGCATTCATCGAGCGCCTTTTCCAGCGGGATGTTCACGGCAAGGTCCATGATGCGTTTCTCGAACAACTCGCCGTACTTCAGGAGTTTCAAATCCCATTGCGACGGTTCGAACCCCATTGCCTTTTTCTCTCTGCTTTCACGAGCACCGGCATATAGTTGGATGCAGGCATCCATTATCGCACGATGATCGTCGCGGGTCTTATCGTTTACTTGCTGCTTCAATCGGCTCAGGCTGCCGAACGGTTCGATCCATCCGCCTCGAAGGTAGAACTGTCCTTCGGTGATGTAGCCGGTATTGTCAGGTACCGGGTGGGTCACGTCGTCTCCTGGCATGGTAGTAACAGCCAGGATGGTCATCGAACCGGCACCATCGAGATCAACTGCCTTTTCATATCGGCGGGCAAGCTGGGTGTACAGGTCGCCAGGGTAGCCACGATTAGACGGAATTTGCTCCATTATGATAGCGATTTCCTTTAGGGCATCGGCAAAGGCGGTCATGTCAGTAAGAAGCACCAGCACACGCTTGCCCTGAAGAGCGAAACTCTCCCCCACGGTGGTGCACAAGTCCGGGACCATCAGACATTCCACGACGGGTTCCGAAGCGGTGTGGATGAACATGATTGTCCTACCGAGAACCCCGCCTGCTTCAAAGGCGTTGCGGAAGGTTAGATAATCATCGTGCCTCATACCCATTCCGCCAAGGATGATTACATCAGATTCAGCCTGCAGGCCTATACGGGCGAGCAGTTCGTTATAGGGTTCGCCAGGTACCGAGAAGATGGGTAATTTCTGCGATTCTACCAGCGAGTTGAACACGTCTATCATCGGAATGCCCGTGCGAACCATTTTTGATGGCAGCAATCGCCGCGTTGGATTTATCGGAGGTGTGCCGATGGGAATGGGATCGTCGGTGATTTCAGGTTTACCATCCCTTGGTCTGCCAGCACCGTCGAATATCCTGCCCATCAGATTCTCTGTGAATGGCACCTGCATGGGTTTGCCAAAGAAGCGTACCTTATCACCGGTGGATACCCCCTGCGTACCGGCGAAGACCTGCAGGGAAACTTCATCTCCTTCCAGGCGGATTACCTGTGCAAGGGAGGTCTGGCGATTCGTCGTAATAGCAGCAAGTTCGTCATATGCCACACCTGTGGCACGAACCTTCACAACATTGCCGGTAATTGCAGTAATATCGTCGAAGAACTTACGCATCTTTTTACCTTCTACTTGACTAATGCCTCTTTTACCAATTTTCCTTTCGTTGCAATAATTTCATCTATTTCTGCTAAAATCTTTTTGAATTCATCGCTGTCCATGGGGGCATAGTTCCAATTTCTGAATAGGTCAGTTATGTAGAACATTACCTGGCGGGCCTGATCCTTGCTTTCGAATTCAAAATCGAGCCGAATTATCTCAAGGCACTTATCGAATACGAATCTTTGCCTGTCAGCCTCGGTGGCGCCGTCCACTTCGTCGAAGGCGTTTTGCTGGAGATAGACATTATCAAAGAACTCGCTTTTGAGGTAGATGGTGAAGTCTTCGATGGGGGTACCTTCTTCGCCGACGACGGTCATCATTTGTTTTACGTCGTTGCCTCGTCGCAGGATATTATGTACTTCGGCAACCTTTTTCGGTTCGATGATACCAGTGTACTTGCTCCATGAATCGAGCGGGTCAATGCTGGGATATCGTCTTGCATTGGAGCGTTCCCTACTCAAGCCATGGAACGCACCAACGACTTTTAGAGTACCTTGGGTAACGGGTTCTTCAAAATTTCCACCAGCCGGGCTTACTGTACCACCGATAGTTACCGAGCCAATCCTGCCGTCCTTGAGCCTGACGACCCCTGCACGTTCGTAGAACCCTGCAATTCGGCTTTCAAGGTAGGCAGGGAATGCCTCTTCACCGGGAATTTCCTCAAGTCTGCCCGATACTTCCCGCATCGCTTGAGCCCATCGGCTGGTCGAATCAGCCAGCAGCAGCACGTCCAGTGCCATCTGCCTGTAGTATTCAGCCAGCGTAACGGCGGTATATACTGACGCTTCCCTTGCGGCAACGGGCATGGCTGAGGTGTTGCACACTATTATGGTGCGATCCATAAGCGTCTTTCCCGTACGCGGGTCGATAAGTTCGGGGAATCGGCGGAGTGTCTCGACTACCTCACCGGCCCGTTCACCGCAGGCTGCTACGATTACGATATCAACATCAGCGTGGCGACTGGTAAGTTGCTGAAGAACGGTCTTGCCGGCACCGAACGGTCCCGGGATGCAGTACGTACCACCCTTGACTATCGGGAACATCGTATCGATGATGCGTATCTTCGTGACCAATGGCTCGGTTGGCAGCAACCGCTCTTCTGAAATGTTTAAAGGTACCTTTACCGGCCAGCGTTGCTCCATTGTGACGGAAATTTCCTGACCCGATTCGTCTTTCAAGACAGCAATTTCCTTCTCGACTGTGTACTTTCCTGCTGGAGCAATCTTTTCGACAGTGAGTTTTTTCCGAAGATGGAATGGTACCATGATTTGGTGTGTGATAATACCTTCGGGTACCGTACCAAGCGTATCACCGGCAGTGACTTCCTGCCCGACTTCAACAGCAGGGGTAAAGTCCCATTCGATATCGGTAGGTAGGGCGTGAACGTAAACGCCCTCCGTCAGGAAATATCCTTCTTGCAGGGCAACCTTGCTAAGGGGATTTTGTAAGCCGTCATAGACTTGTCCGAGAAGCCCCGGCCCGAGTACCACCGAGAGCATCTCATCGGTGAACTCAACACGATCGCCAATTCGCAGGCCTCGAGTTTCTTCAAATACCTGTAAGTCAGCCTGACTGCCTCGAACGCGGATTACCTCACTTATCAATCGTCGCCCATCTGCCCGGCAGCAGTAGGCTACCGAGTTTTGCGTGACCTCCTGCTCCAACTCGACCGTTACCATGTTTCCGAATACTGCTGCTATCTTTCCCGGCATATCGTATATCTCCTCTTGTCAAGAGGCATATGTTTTCAAAAACTTCTAAAACTAAAATTCTCTAATTCATCAGTTCCTTGCAAAATTACAGACTTTTATTCTCTGCTGATTGGTTTTTGGATTTCTCCTCAAGTCTATACCACCTTGCAACGAGTATAAGCGTTCGTGCATAGGCTAATATCTCGTCAATCCCAAAATTGTAATATGCCACGTTATCGTCGAGCCATTTTCGTCGATGCTGATCGAGCACCTGCATTGCCTTTATTGGTGTTGGAGCAGTTGACCAGGCGGATATTATATCCGAGACGTCTTGCTCTTCTCCGATGTCTTGAGCCACGATAAAGTCGCTGGCTTGGAGGTTAAGTTTTGCTGCTCGGGCTTCGACGAGTGCATTTCGTAGGTTCACCTCGAAGCCGACCCAGTTTCGCAAAAAGGCGCTGTGATGCGATTTGGCAAGGTCGTTTACATAATTGTAGTAGTTCCACCAGGTCGCATCGGCGGCAATACGATAATGTCGATCAGGCTCGGTGCGGAGGAAATCGGGCAAATCTTCTCTGCCCATTACCTGTTCATCTGTTAGGACGATACCCTCAGCGTGGTCTATCTCGCCAGATAGAATTGCTTCACGCATTGTCAGGTCTTCTTCCAGCAAGACGGCATCGACGAGGACGGATTCAGGCCCCTCGTCAACGATAAGTTGGCGGAACTCAGCTAATCCCAGCGGGGCTGGTTGACCTAACTGAGGCAACTCTGGCAATGCTGTCAAAATGAAATAGTATCGCTTCTCCATCATAATCAGACGATGATAAATCAATTATTGAAGTTTACGATTCTGCTTGACTATTATCACTTCCCTCTGGTGGGGATTGTTCCTTCTCTTGAGTGGTGGTTTCTTTACCGACTGCCTTTGCGATTACTTCTCGCAGGCGCGGTGAAATCATTTCCATTAAAACTTCTGTGATAGAATCAGCTGTTACTTCAACCTTCCCTTCGCCCGATTCGTATTCAAAACC
>JAGHBS010000130.1 GCA_021160865.1 Planctomycetota bacterium
CTTGCTGACGTTTGGCAAGTTCAGCAAGGCGACCTTTGACACCAGCAATAATTTTCTTCGCCTTTGCCTGTTCCTCAGACGCTAACCGTCGGGCTTGTTCAGCCTGTTGGAGGATTTTTTGAGCCTGCTGGGATTGTTTGGCAAGGCTTTCCTGCTGGGCAGCGAGTTTCTCTGCCTTTGCCGCCAGTTCCTCAGCTGCTGCTCGATGTGCGACTTGCTCAAGCGCCTTCGCTGCCGTTTCCTGCTGTGGAATGGCTTGAGCAGGTTTGAGGGCTTGCAGTGCCTTGGCAGCCTGGGCGGTTGATTGCTTCGCTTGCGATGATTGCGGTGCTAATGGAGCGACCTTTCCGGTCTTACTTGCCAGATTTGCTGCTTCTTTTGCAAGGGCTGCCTGCTCACGAGCAAGTTGCTTCAACTGCTGCTGCATCTCTGCAATACGCTGTTCAGCAGCGGTATTTGCCCTCAATATCTCCTGAGCCCGTTGAAGTTGTTTAACCCGACTAACTAAGTTGGCTGCCTGTTTGCCCTGTTGCTGAAGCGCCTTTGCTAAAGCGGCTGGGCTTTCCCTGACCATCTCTCCCAAATCACGAGCAACCTCACGCTGGGCTTGAGCCCATTGCTTATCGTCAAGATTAGCAAAGGGATTATTTTCATCGCTCCTTAGGGGTTCGGGTGCCTTTGCTTCGGCTAACTCTTCCTGACGGAGGGAAAGTTCCTCAAGCATCGCTGCCCGCTGGGCAACATCCGCCAATACGTCAAGCTGCTTTAGCAACTGCTCGACTATCATCAGCGATCTTTCTATCTGAAAATCGCACTCATCAGTCAGTTCTGCCCGTCGTTTGACGGTATCAGTGATTTTCACCAATCCCGCAAGTTCCCTTGCCTTTCCAATATGATTCTCTGCAAGGTCAGTCAACTTTTGCGACATTATGGCATATTCACCATCGGCGGTAAGGTCAGCCAATTTGTAAGCGTCGTCCTGTGCTGTCAAAAGATGCTGCCTCATCTTATCAATCTGCGCAACGACCCTTTCTGAGAGAGTCTTCATCGATGGCATCGCTCGATGAAGAGGCCCGGAGATTTGCTTCGCCGATTTGAGTTCCTTGTAAATCTTCTTTAGTACCTCACGAATCCTCAACTCCATTGCCAATTGCACTTGAAGGGCGTAAAGAGGTGCTTTAACGTCCAGTTCAATCGTTCTGGGACGAGATAATCCCTCCTGCGGACCTTCAAGTCGGGCAGGTAAATTGTCCCTGGCACGAATCTGGATGGTAACCCGCCTGGCAGCAGATAAATCAAGAGTGGCTAAATCGAGCACTGTCGAACCGGAAACAAAGCAACCCGCCCCTGCAGGTGTAGCTGGTGAAACAGACACCGCCAGCGGCACTGGTTTTAATCGCTTGCCGTCTATCGAGATAAGCATATCTGCCGAGGTGATGCCGAAATCGTCGCTTATCTGAAATGACACCGGCAAACGATCGGTAGGCCGTAATCTCAACTTCCTATCGGCAGGCGGATCGACTATCTGCACACTCGGCGGATTATCAGGCTTGAGAATTATGCTGCGTTCGACGGGGTCGCTCTTGAAGCCATACTCATCGACGATTACCATCCGCCAGGTCTTACCGGTATTCTTATCAATCTTGCAGGTAAACCTTACCGTTTGTGCGTCGGGCATGGAAGTTTCAACGGGCTTGCCACCGATTCTCAATTCCGCCCATTCAGCAGGCTTATTCAACTTAACCTGAACGGTGGCAACAGTACCGGCTGGACCCGTTAATCGACCGTTAGATGGCATCAAGGGAACATCGGGACGATTAACGTACTCCGGATAGTGATAACCTACTTCGATGCCAGTAATTGCAGGTCTTGGGACAATTCGTACGGAATAATACTTGCTAATAGCATCGTCCAGACGCACGCGATACGAGAATGATTTACCCCACGGACCCTTAGACCAAAGTGGACCGGTGGCGTAAGTATATACCCCCTCATCACCAGCAGTCATTTTGTATATCTTTTTACTTCCGTCGAAGCCGATGATACGAACCCTTGCAAGCGAGACCTTCTTGCCTCTTTTTCCATCATCTGCAGGAATTGATGCTCGCACCTCTAACGACATTCCCTCGGCAAGGACACAATCACCGGGAGAGACCTTAAGTTTTCCCGCATAGATATTCGGCAGGTTCAGGTATGGGACGACCGTTTTAGCAAGCAACCTACCAACAGGTGCCGGGTAAAGAGCAAAAAGCACGGCTAATATCGCCACTGCCGCAGCGAGGAAATAAAGTGGTGGCAAAGCCTTTTTGAAGTTAATCTCCCGACGGGGTTTGACGATATTGACGTGCGAGACCGCTTCGTGCGCCAAGGCATTGAGAAGTGCCTGAGAACCCTTTATCTCCGGGGCATCATCACTTTCGAGCAATTCAATAGTCGAACTCAATCGTTCCTGCAGTTCCGGATGTCGCTGCTCCACTACTCTGGCGATACCTGCCAGCGTGAAACTCCTTGCCAGCGGTCGGACAAGCGTCAAAAATGCAACAATTATTCCTGCCACTACCCATAGAAGCGTCAATGCGTAATACTGTATCGGCTCGACCGGTAACCATTTGGCAGCGATAACCATTGCAACGAGTATCCCCGCAACCATCGCTGCTATGGTACAGAATATTCCTCTAACAACGATAGCTGCCCTTGCCCGCCAGATGACTTCACGGAGTCTGGCTTCAATTGGTGCTATCGAAACCCCTTTATCTATATCCATCATCGGCACATTCGTCATCTTTCCCATCCTCCACCGCTGCTACACCAATCCGACCCGTTTTCGGAGTATCCACTCCGCAGCTGCTACCGTTATGAACAAAACCAATATCAGCCAGGAATCCCATAAGAGAAATTCTCGACGATGCTTAATCGATATTTTACCGGGCGGGAGGTTCGAGAGCACCTCCCTCGCCTGCCAGGGTGAAACGACGATTCCACGATGACTCAAAGCAGCAAGACGATTAAGCAAACTTCTATTAGCTGCAAGTTCGACCTCCTCAGTCGGGGCAGATGGATCAACTGAAAATGTGGTTGAAACCTTCTGTGCACCATCCTGAGCGAGTAGCTTACTTACCATCGGGCCTTCCAATTCCAGCCGATATGCTCCCGCAGGTAGTTCGTCAAGTTTGGCGGTGTACATACCGGGCGAATCTTTTATGTACTTCATCGGGACACGCCCGATGCATTTTTCACCACGGAATATCTTCACTGCAATCTGGTTGGTTATCACGGGAGAATAATCAGCCCGAACAAGCCTTGCTCGAACCACCGGCCTGCTATGTGGCGGATATCGCGTCTTATCTGTACCGAGTTTCACTAATCGAGTCCCTGCAGGTAATTTTCCTGCTGTTGCCCATCGGAGTATCTGTCCCCAGAAACGATGATGATACGGATCACCAATACGATACCGAAACCGCCAGCTACGATCCGTAGAAAGCATTAGAACCTTTCCAAGTCCGCAGCGAGCCATGGTGATAAGAGCATGCGATCGATAATATTTCTCACGCCTCTTGGCGAGACTTTGAGGCGTTGATGCTGGCTCATCCTTACCTGGAACGTTAGTCAACCACCGCGGTGCCGACGGTTCATACGCATAAGCAAGGACTACTCCAGCAGGCGTGGCCTGTGTGTATCTACTACGCCAATAAAGCCTCGGCAGTGAGTTCCAAATTTTGTTCGATCTATCCTCGTCCGGATGCATTCTACCTATCACGTGCTGTTTGCCCACTGGCGTTAACATGATGCGGAAACCTGCTTTTCCAACCGGATCAGCACGGGCAGAATCCTCTAAGCGGAGCGGAATTAACTCTGCAAGGTCGGTATCGGCGTATGCTCCGGGCATAAATCGTGGACCTGCGACGAAAACCACTGTCCCACCACGATCATTGACGAATTTACGAATCGTCCGCAAATCCTCGCTGGTAAACACATCGGGGGGAACATCGCCTATTATAATCACGTCAAACTTCAACCATTCTTCCTCATTAGCAGGAAAGGTGGTGGCTTCCACCTCTTTGAGAGGTCTGCTAACTGAGGCAGGTATCTTCTTGCGAGGCGGCTGACCTTCAAATCGCATCGGCTCGGTAAGAACGTACTGCAATCGGACTGTCTTATCCCTGCCCGAGAAAAGATTCTTCAAGTATCTAAACTCCCATCGCGGAACTGAATCAATCAAGAGGACCTTGGTCTTATCGTCCTTTACCGACAACATTAGCGAATATGAATTATTATCTGTGAAAACTTCGCCAGGAACTTTTTCAACCTCAATACGATACGTATGTAAACCAACCTTTTCAGGCTTATCCGATAGTTGAATCTGCTCACGGAAAATGTCGCTGGTAACTTCAATTCCTCGTGAATCAACCTTCTTTTTGCCATCGTACAATGCCACGCTAACAGACTTACCCTTCATCCCATCGAGTTTGAGTTTGACATTAATGAACATCTTATCGGACAGATACACCGTATCGGGCGCTTCAATGGAAACGATGGCAGCGTCGGTGGGGGGTCTTTTAGCACCGATTAATACTCCACAGAATGATGCCCCTGCCCCTCCAAGTGTCCTACCGATAGGATCGACATTTTCCCCGCTGTTATCCTGACCATCGGTCAGCACCACAACCCCGGCAAGATTATCCGTACCTACCTCGCTAATTGCCTTCCGCAACGCAGCTACAAGATTGGTACGCCGACGATTAATATCTTTATCATCAACCTGACCTGCAAAATTGGCATTCGAGAAAAGTTTCTTATCACTATCAGCAGATTCCTTCGAGCCCTCCCCTAATGCGATTACCTTGGGTATGGGGTCGGAGAAATTACGCAGATTAACCTGACAGATGTCGCCCGCAAAGGTGTATGCTCGTACATCGTATTGTTTGGTGAGTAAGTCGAGGATGCTTTTCTTTTTACCCTTACCCTTCCTGGGAGTATGCACCAGCGTCGCAATCGCTGTACTGAACCTGTCAAGTTTACCGACGGCATCAATGGCAGCACGATCAGCAGGCGAGAGACGTTCATATAATAACTTATCAAGCGCAGCCCCGACCTTTTCAAATGTCGGGCAAACCTCCGCCATTACCGCTATTGCCTTGTTGAGCGAACTCTGCAAACGGGACAGATTGTCTATAAGTGCATCAGGATCGTCCTGATCCGTATCTATCTTCGCTTGAAGCAATGCAGGCTGAATCTGCTTGGACAACCTTGCCTTTGCATCAAGCAATGATACCCGAAGATTTTGAAATTCCTTCCCCCTCCCTGCAAGGTCTTGCAAAGTATCTTCCAATTCCTTTATCTGCTTTGCAATCGTCTTGGAGGCATGCGATATCTTCTTATGTAAGTCCTTACGTCGCTTCTTCAATTGATCAACAGCAGCCTTTTTCGATAGGTTTTTAATCCGACCAAGCCAGGCTGACTCATTGGTAAGTTCGTCACGAATATCCCGCAAGGTACGTGCATCCTGCTGAAAATGCCAGGGTCGATGTCCAGCAGCGGCGGAAAATCCCTCTGCCAGGCATATCTTCTCCGACGGTGAAAGGTTATTATCCGCAATGTGCATCGAGGCAGAATCATCCACTAATATAATCAACGATCGTTTAATACCCTTTGCCCAAGTCGAGGCAAAAACGGGCTGAAGCAACATGAGGATAATCAATCCCAATAACGTCAACCTCAACATCGTCAGGATGAAACCCATTCGACGGGAGATAACCTTCCTTTCAAGCCTGTAAAGCCAGATAATCGCCTCTGCCAGTAGGACCGCCAATAGCACAATTAGCCAGATCGGCCAGGGGGTCGTCAACGAAAAGACCTTACCAATTATCTGCACCGCAAGCCAAACTGCTGCAAACGCCAGTATAATCCGAATAAGGATCGCCAATACTCGTGTGGTCTTTCGGAGCATCTTTTGCTCCGATAGCCCTGCCCCCCTCAGGCGTTTTTGAAATCGGAATAGCGCCACCCACCCTGCTGCCACTACCGCTATCGCAGGTATCAGCACCCATACAGGAATCGTTTTGCCAAAACCAGCCTGTGCTATCGTAGCACACATCATCGTATGGATACCTCCTCGGGCCGAACTGTCTTGCCCGTCGGTACGGGGGGCTCTCCAAACTCTTCAAAGTCAACTGCCTTGCTACCGAAAGCAACGCTCTCTGCAAGGTGCATCTTACGACTGGCGGCTATGGCACGAGTGGTCAAAATCTCACCTACCAACAATATCAGGATGACAATGGCAACGTATCGCCAGATCTCACTGCCAGGAACACCTCCGCGAATGGCAGCAATTACCTGCGAAAGATTATCAGCATGACGAAGAGGAACAAACTGATTAGCCCGCCGATAATCATCTCTCGAAAGCAACGCAAAATTGCTCTCCTGGGGGTCTGACTTAACTACAAACGGAATGCCTTCCCTGGCAACTCTGTCGATTATCAATCCCTGCTTGATAAGTTTGCTCGACAATGCTGCAGGTAAAATGAGGCGATAAACTCCCGGCTGAGTCGTCAATGAAAACCTCACTTGCCATTCATCCCCACTTTTACTAAAACGCATCATCCTACTTTGACCTCTTGGATCAACTACCTCAGCCACGCGTGCGGATTTACCTGCTGAACTCATCACCGAATCGGGCACTGAGAAGACAAACTGCTCTCCGGGCTGAAGATTCATCGGCTGCTGACCTGGACCAGCCAGGTAGTAAACCAATTCATGCACCAGCGGGACGTAAGATTCATGTACGGGCAAATCTGAAAACTCCCGATTCAATGGCAAAGCCAGTGTAATCACAAGTCCGTCCGATAACCGCCTCTGAATGAGGAAAGGCTCACCCGTATCAAGCGTGGCACCTACTGATACATTTTTATCTGCCTGATCCAGTGCTAATCTCCAATGCCGTTTGATGGCTACGGAACCCAAATCGCTCACCGATGGGTCGGAAAGCAGCGTCAAGCCGGGATTGGTAATCGAGCCAACGAGCACATGAGCAAAGCGAACCTTACCCTCTCGTTCTTCTCCATCGGAGCGAATATCCAAGCAACGACAGCCCAAGACGCTTTGCCCCTCCGACGTTTTCCAGCCATTGTAAAAATCTCTTCTTGCCTTATCACCGAGGGCAATTAGAACTCCCCCGCCTTTCTTGACAAACTGCATCAATTGTACTGCCTTTGCCTTGGGCAAATATGGGACATCCACCAAGATGACAACGGCATATTTATCAAATCTCTTAATGGTAGATACATCAGCAGCTGCGACGACGGTCGGCTTGATGATGCTAACTTGCTTATCCTCAATACCGGTAGTTGTTTTACCCTTCCTGCTTGGGGCCTTTCCAGAAGGTTTTGATGAATTAATTGATGGAGCAAGGGCTAATCGTAAGAATCCTGCATCGCCCGAAAGTATCGATGAAACTGAAGACGAGGATTTCCCTTCGATTACAAGTACCGGAAGTACCTTCAACACATTCACCACGCGGGATATAGCATTGTCCGGAAGTAAATCATCATCACAGATTACCCTCGCCGATACCTCATGCGGTCCAGGATGCTCGAAACGATGCTCGAACACAATCGAATTAGATCCGCCCGAAGCGATAGACCCAACCGCTCGTCGTTCGATTACCTCACCATCGATTTTTAACTCCACTGCTTCGGGCGTAATGGCGCTTTGTCCAGTGTTTGTAACGGTAACGGTTATTCCAACTGCCCTGTCGGTACCGACAACCTTACGAGAGAAACTCAATGCGGATATAGATACATTTCGCCATTCCTTCGGACAGGGAAGCGTTCGAACGATAACGACGGGTTTGGTCGGTAAGGAATCTGCCGTTTCAGCAAAGAATTCCCATCGCTTCCGTGCGGATAAATCCCATCCTATCCGCTGACCGTCGGTAATTAGGATAATCCTCTTGGCTGGATTGGTACCTGATGAAAGCGCCAATGTGGCAGCATGGAGCGATTCAATTACCTGCATCGACCCGCCCGGAGCCGAGAGGTCATCCAAAGACTCGTGGAGGTCATCACGATCAGAAAGAGGCGTGGGCACTACCATCTGCGCCGTCGGGCCTGCGAGTACCACGCTGACGGCATCGGCCTTTCGGCAAGCATCGATAATCCGATGAGCCTCGCTGATGGCAAGATGAAAATTGTCCTTCCTTTCGGAATCGTCCTTATCAGTAGGATTTGCCTTCTCTTCCGGTGCCTTACGCATCATGCTCATCGAGCCATCAATCACGATGGCAATATCCTGAGCGTCGCTGCCACCGGCAAATAGAGTTCTGCTCTTCAAGAATGGCCTGGCCAAGGCGAAAGCCAGCGCCCCCACCAGCAAACATCGGATAATCATCAAGATTATCTCTTCGATGAGTATACGGCGATTCCGCGAGGCAAGAGAGGCTTCGAGAAACTGCATCGCCCCCCACTGAACCACCGTCGCACGACGACGGTTGAGAATGTGTATAATTATTGGGACCGATACACCAATAAGTCCCAGCAGCATTGCAATGTTGAAAAATATCATCTTTCAGACAATCCCGTTTATCGTCTTACCTTGCCCGTGCCATCCTCCTTGCAAGGTAGTGTGCCAAAGCAATATCAAAGTCTCTGCGAGTGGATAATTGAACGTAGTCGATATCCATCTGCCCACAGCCCATCTCAAGCCGACGTATGAACCTGCGCACCTGGTTGAGATACTCATTCCTCAATGCTCGTGGATCGAGCGGAATCCTATGATTAGTCCGTTCAAGATTCTCAAATATACTCCACCGATTGAATGGGAAGGTAATCTCCTCCTCTGCCATTACGTGCATCAATAGAACCTCGTGCTTCTTATACCGGAAATGATGTAATGCCTTCAAAATTTCATCAATATCGTCGAACATATCTGAAATTATGACAATTAATCCCCTTCGATGGGCACGTTCAGCCAGGTCATGAAAAATCTTTGCCAGGGAGGTCTCTTTACCAGGCTCAGTCTGCCAGAGAGTCTCGAGTATAACCTGCAGATGATTTGCCCTGCTCCGAGAGGGAATATAACGTCTTATTTCCGTATCAAAGGTAGCCAAGCCCACTGCATCTTGCTGGTGAATCATCAAATGAGCAAGTGAAGCTGCTAAAAATCGGGCATACTCGAACTTGCTCAATATCTTACCATCATGCTTGGCTGCCATCTTGCCGGTATAACTCATCGAGCCTGATGCGTCGAGCAGGATAAGGGCACGGAGATTGGTCTCCTCGACATATTGCTTGATGTAGTATCGGTCGGACCGACCATAGACGCGCCAATCAAGGTCGCGGATATCATCGCCAGGAACATACTCACGGTGCTCGGCGAACTCGACGCTGAAGCCCTTGTATGGGCTCTTGTGCTTCCCCGATATGAATCCTTCTACCACACCCCTTGCGATAAGCTCCAAACGATGTATTTTCGCAAGGGCATCGCCGTCAAGCAACTTCATATATTCAGGTTGTCCGTTATGATTCATAATTCCACAAAAACCCGATTATGCGTTCTCAATTTCTCGCCGCAATCTGGAGACAGCCAGGGGCAATTGTTCAGGAAAGTTGGGAAATACCGCCTCGATACTTATCCTACCGTTATATCCAATTTCCTTTAGTGCCCGAAAGTATGGTTGATGGTCTTCCTTACCAAAACCGATGGGCAAAAGTGTTTCCCCCTCAGCACAGTGAACATGTGAGATTAATCCGTTGGCCCTCTGGATTGCATCGGCTGATTCACCTTCCCGATACATATGGCAAGTATCGACCAACAAGCGGATATTGGGATGATTGACCTTAAGAACTAACTCAAGCGCCTCGTCAACGTTGTTGATTAAATTGCACTCTTTCTTGCTAAGCGGCTCGACCACAATGACCACGCCAACATCGGCAGCAATATCAGCCCATCGTTTTAGATGCTCATAAATCTGCTCTAACGCCCTATTTGGCTCGAACCCTTCCGGGACGCTTCGACTACGGCCTGATCCAAATACAATCAGTTCTATCCCTGCCTGTTTTGCACGTCGACAGACGGTGCGCATCCACTTATCTACCGCATGATTATCAACAGCCTGACCAGTAACCTTCATCTGCGGTGGAAATAAACAATTAGCTGCCTCGACTGATACTTCCCACGTCTTGATCGTATCCAATTGTTTAACAAAAGATTGCTCATCTTGGTCAGGACAAAGAAACTCTCTAACGGATAACTCTACATAATCAAGTCCCTCAACCGCTACTCCACCAAACTTATCTACACTTGTACATACGCCAATTCGCATAATTTCAATAAGCTCCCTTATTCATATATCTTGGAATGATTAGGCAGATACTACGCCACTGCCTCTTCCACTTTCGGTTGGATCTCGGCAAGCAAGCGGTGGACAATCTCATCACTGGTGATACCAGCAGCCTCGGCATTGAAGGTGGTGATAATTCGATGTCGTAGCACAGGTAGTGCCACGGCACGGATATCTTCGGTGGTCACATGATATCTGCCATGGAGAATTGCCCTTGCCTTACCTGCCAGCATCATGTAGATACTTGCACGAGGCCCAGCACCCCAGTTGACCATTTCATTGACGAAATCAGGTGCTTCAGGTCTTGCCGGTCTGGATGCCCTTGCTAAATCACGAGCATACTCGAATACATGTTCAGCAGCAGGTACCCGCCGGACAATTTTCTGGAGACGGATAATATCCTCTCCCGTTAGTACCACTTCCAGCTCTGGTTCATAAGCACTTGTGACCTGCTTCATAATCCTGATTTCTTCCTCCGCGGAGGGATAATCCACCATAATCATGAACATAAATCGGTCAAGCTGGGCTTCGGGAAGCGGATATGTTCCTTCCTGCTCAATGGGGTTCTGTGTGGCAAGGACGAAGAACGGATCAGGTAGAGGATAGGTCTTCTCGCCGACTGTAACGTGCCTTTCCTGCATAGCTTCAAGCAGGGCTGCCTGGGTCTTTGGGGGTGTGCGGTTAATCTCATCGGCAAGGATCATATTCGCAAACAATGGCCCGTGGACGAAACGGAACACCCTTCCGCCGGTCGTCCTATCCTCTTCAAGTACATCCGTACCGGTGATGTCCGATGGCATCAGGTCGGGGGTGAACTGAATCCGCTTGAAGCTCAGTCCGAGCACCTGAGAGATGGTGGAAATCAACAGCGTCTTCGCCAATCCAGGCACTCCCACCAGAAGCGCATGCCCTCGGCAAAACATCGCCACGAGAACCTGCTCGATCACTCCCGTTTGCCCGACAATAACTCTGCCGAGCATTTCGGTCATCTTCTTATATGCTTCGTTGAGATGCTTTACTGCTTCGATATCAGCACTATCCGGTTGTCTAATACTATCTGCCATGGGAATACACTCCTCTCAAAACAAAACTCTTGTTAGGTTGGAAAATCACAAGCCCTTTGTGAAACCGTTCTTTTTAAATGATGTTGATGCGATAAAGTTTCGGGGAAATCACAGATATTTTAACCCTTATGATGACTTTCGCTTTATTCGTTGATGAGCTTGAACAGTCGATCAAGGCAACTTCATATCTTCGTACCCAAGCATATTAACTGTCCTGGTAACTGGTGAAGCAACCTGGCTATTTGCATGGGTATGAATGATGATATTTTGGAAAGATCTGTTGCCGGGCTACTTGGCATATATACTTCTCATCCGAAGGAAGGCGACTCAGGATTACTCCACGCTGACAACCTCGCTAACTTCAGGAATCTGCTGCTTGAGATATCTTTCCACACCCATCTTCAGCGTCAAAGCAGCCATCGGACAACCCCGACAGGCACCGTGGAAACGTATTGAGACCTTTCCGGTGGATTGATCCACATCCACCAGTTCTATATCACCACCATCAGCCTGGATAGCAGGACGAATTTTCTCGATTGTCTCACCAATTCGCTCAGTCAATGAAGCAGTATTACCCTTTTCCTGACACATCAGTGCATCCTTAAAAAGAGAAAATTTTACTTTGTACTACATTATCATACGGGATTTTTAGTACATCCACAATACTTCATCGTCATCTCAAAATGATGAGCGATATTTCGGGCCTGCAGTTGAACCGTATCGGAAGCCCCACCATACCAACACCCACGGATGTATAAACTAAGCAGTGAGGTCCTTTGACAAGTCCAGCAGCATATTTACTGTGTCGAATCGGCAACCATAGCTGCGACCCAAAAGGTACTTTGAACTGCCCGCCGTGGGTATGCCCGCAGAGCATCAAGTCCACACGAGGCTCTGCCGGCATTTCTTCTGCATAATCAGGGTTGTGCGATAAAAGTATTCGTGGAACATCTTCCGGCACGCCCTTTAGTGCGCCAGATAAATCCTGATGAGAGGTCCACAAATCATCCACACCTGCCAAGCAGATATGCTCGCCTGCCCGCTCAAGCAGCACTGATTTATTCGTTAAGTCTGTTATTCCTGCCTTTCTGAGTAATTGTCTGACAGCCTGGGCACCTTCCCAGTGATCGTGATTTCCCAGCACGCCGAACTTGCCGTACCGGGTGCGAAGCCCCGACAAGACACGGGCAAAATCATCCGTGATAGCCCCGGTCTGGCTGATGTAATCCCCCGTTAGCACTACCACGTCGGGGGAGAGCGAGTTAGTCTTCCTGACAATCTTGCGGATATAATCGAGGCTGACGAACTTACCAACGTGCAAATCCGTCAGCTGAACGATGCGCACCCCTTCCCAGGAAGGTGGGAGGTTTGGTATAGGCACATCCACAGTTTTTACCTTTGTCCACCGTGGCTCGACTGCTAATACATCCACGATGCTGGTAAACGCCGCTGTCATTAATGTCCCGGACACCAGCTTACGGAGCCGCTGACGCCGACGCAATCGCCTGCTCAACCTCGATCTTCTTGCAGACCTGTTCAAAATTGTCTTGATTACGCTTTCGCCGTTCACTTTTCTACTCGCTTCCTCTTAATTCTATCGGATTCTCGCTTCTCCGCCATCTTATAAGTATAAGTTTACGGAAGGATAAAATAACTTCGTGAAGACCTCGTGAATATTGCGTAAATCTTTACAACCAGCGTTCTTACATTTCTGCTAACTTTTCTGCCTTCTCTTGTGCAATCAGGGCGGATATCAGTTCATCGAGGTCGCCTGAAAGTATCGTTTGCAGATTAAAATTCCCTTCATTAGCATCGGTGATTACGGTTTTATCAGCACGATTGCCTCGGAGACGGTGATCGGTACAGCGATTTTGCGGAAAATTATAAGTACGGATGCGTTCGGAACGGTCGCCCGAACCGACCATACTCTTCCGAGCAGCAGCTCGAGCAGAATCCTGCGCATCACGATAGTATTGCCAGACACGTGAAGCAAGGATGCGCCTTGCTTTTGCACGGTTCTTGTGCTGACTCTTCTCGTCCCGCATCGATACGGTAATACCGGTGGGAATATGTTCCAACTTTATTGCTGAGGAAACCTTGTTGACATTCTGTCCGCCAGGCCCACCAGCCCGGCTGACGTGCTCGATAACATCCTTATCCCAATCGATTTCGACATCAATCTCCTCAGGCTCAGGCAACACTGCTACGGTAGCAGCTGAGGTATGAATACGGCCCTGTGCCTCGGTTTTAGGAACTCGCTGGACACGATGCACACCTGCTTCAAATGAGAGATACTGATAGACGTCTTGCCCCTTGATGTTCACGATGACCTCACGGAAACCACCAAGGTCTGTCGGGGAGGCAGAAAGAATTTCGGTCTCCCAGCCCTTACGCTCGGCATACCGCAAATACATATTGAGTAAATCTGCCACAAACAGGGCTGCCTCCTCCCCACCTGTACCAGCGCGAATCTCAAGGATAACCGAGTTCTTACCCTTCTTTGCACTCATCAAAAATTGCTCAAGCAAGCCATCGAGAACCTCTTGAACCTTGCCGGTAAGGATATCTATCTCCTCCTTAGCTAATTGTTTCAAATCATCGCTTGAATCGGGCGAATTCAATATCGACCTGGAATCCTCAATTTGCCTCTTCAACGAGCAATATTCCTGATAAGGCTTGACAATCCGTTCCAGTTCAGCATGCTCCTTGGATAACTCAATCAATTTGGAAGGATTTGTCGCTACCTCCGGGGCACCCATCTGTTTGGTAAGTTCTTCGTATCGGTCAACAGCTGATTCAATCTTTGTAATCACCTTGGATGGTAATTCCATCATTGCGATTTTTCTCGTTAGCAAATCCATCAATTCTCGTCATAGAAACCTGCTTGGCAAACTCCCCCCTTGCCTGGAAAAAACATCGGCGCAAAAATAACCTTCCTGCGCCGACGTTATCAAACCTATTTAACTACTTTTTGCTTTTCTCTGCCTTTCTGAAATAATCCCCGCCGTACTTACGCTGGAACTTCTCTACTCTGCCGGCGGTGTCTACGAATTTCTGCTTGCCCGTGTAAAACGGATGGCACGCAGAGCATATCTCCACGTGCAGGTCCTTGCAAAGCGTTGATCGCGTGGTGAACTTATTCCCACATGCACAAGTTACGGTTATTTCCTTGTATTCTGGATGTATGTTCTTTTTCATTTCACCACCTTCAATCGGGTAATCGAGACTATACTGCAATTCCAATTCTTACTTAATACTTATACGGGGAATCACGCAGGAAGTCAATACAATCTTTTCTTTCATAAGATATATACGCTGCTAACGAAGCAGGTCGGTAATGAGCCTGACCATCTCGGGTACACGATCAGCAAGGAATCCCAGAGGCACCACCATCATCGCTGTAGCAATAAGCAGAAACGTCATTGCCATCGGGCTTATCGTGGTTTTGATACCAGCCAATTGCTCGGTAAGTGCTGGCGTGAATCTTTCGTGCAGGATATTTGCATCGTTGCCTTTGATGGAGATGGAGACATTTCGCAACAGTGGCATGGAAGAAAAGGTGATAATCGCATCACGATTTAGCAACACAACACGCCGCCCTTCCAGTTTGAAAGGTTCACCCAATGCCTGTAAAGCCCTGCCAGTGGCACGCAAGGCTTCGGGGAAGGTGATATTGTATATTACCCAATTACCTCTCCTGGCTGGCGCAGCAATCATCACTACGACAATCACCCCCAGCAGTACAATCACCAGCGTTGAGACCGATGCACCGATGTAATTTAGCAATGGAACAAGCAAAGCTGGGAAAAAGGCAGCATTGAGCAGGATAAAATCGGTTCGGGCACTCAATATCTGCGGTGTATCCTGACTATTGAGCAAACCGAGAAAGAAAAAATATGCTACCAGCGGAGCCAAAACTACTGCTACCTGGTAAGCAACTCCAATCTGTTCCATGCCAAACATTTTTAGCCTTACTTATATCAGGATTACATTTTACTCCAAATCTTTCGGCTCTGCAACCTTTCTGTACCCTAAGGCATGGATTACATCAAGCACCTCCGTCCATGTCGGGAAAGGACGCTTGTTTACCCTTTTGTATTTTTCAATTGCCATCAGGAATTCAAACTGCTCATCAGTCATTTCCCCCTCTTCAGCAGCACGCCGTGCATCACTCCTACGGCGTCCAGGTCCGCGACGACGCTCAAAGCCCAGCCGACGATCAACTACACTCTGACGACGATCTTTACCGCTTCGACGCTCCGGGCCGGTATAGACCTGCTCAGTACCCTCATCACTCGATGAATCAACCTGATTGTTGTTTTC
>JAGHBS010000264.1 GCA_021160865.1 Planctomycetota bacterium
GCGTACCCCCACATAGCCGGGCAATACGCTGTATGCAAGGAGATTTCTAAAAGATGGAAGCCATCCGTGTTATTCAAGTTGGGCTCGGGCCGATTGGCCAGGGAATTGTAAAGTTCCTGCTGGAGCGTGAAGGGCTCGAACTCGTCGCTGCTGTTGATACCGCTGCAGATAAGATCGGCAGGGATGTCGGGCAACTCTGCGGACTTGATAAAAAAATCGGTATCAAGGTGCGAGATAATTTATCTGAAACGATAGAAGATACCAATCCCGATGTCGCAATCGTCTCTACTGCTTCGAGCATGGAAAAGGTCGCACCGTTAATCGAGCAGATTCTCTCTGCCAGCGTGGCGGTGGTAACTACCTGTGAGGAAATGGCATATCCGTGGATGACGCAAGGAGCGCTTTCAAAGCGTCTCGACGAATCTGCTCGTAAGGCAGGTGTGGCTGTGTTGGCAACCGGTGTCAATCCTGGTTTTCTAATGGATTTTTTACCCCTTTGTTTCACTGCTATTTGTCAGAAGGTCGAGAAGATAAAGGTTCAGCGGATTCAAGATGCCTCTACCAGGCGCGTTCCGTTCCAGCAGAAGATCGGTGCGGGTTTGACGTTGGAGCAATTCGAAGCCAAGAGGCAAAGCGGCACGATCCGACACGTCGGACTGACCGAATCGATGCACATGATAGCAGCCCGATTAGGATGGAAACTCGAAAAGACTGAGGATGTGCTTGAACCGGTGGTGGCTGTTAAGGAAATTACCAGTGGTTATATTCCGATAAAGCCGGGAATGGTTGCTGGTGTCAGGCAGAGCGGTAAAGGCTATGTCAACGGTGAGGAAGTCATAACGCTTGAGTTCGTCGCTACCGTTGGTCAGAACGACCCTGCCGATGTGGTGGAGATTGACGGTCAGCCCAAGATAAAATCTATCATCCCTGGGGGGATAAACGGCGACGTTGCGACCTGTGCCATTGCTGTCAATGCTATCAGTTCGATAATATCTGCCGAGCCGGGCTTACGAACGATGGCAGACATGCCGCCGATAACATTCTTCAACACCCTTACTTGATCTGATGCTTCAGTGGAAAGGTTTTTATTATCCCCGCAAGTTTTCCAAAAAAGAAATCGGGCGGGATTTAATCATCCTGATGGTGCGGGCTCCTGCCCCATTGGAGTTTGCCCGTTAGCATATCGAAGAATGACCTTTGCGGATGCGGGAAAATCCTTGCTACACAATCGGCCTGGCGGATCTCGACACGATTTGTTGGTTTGAGGGGAATGGAATCCTGCCCGTCGATTACCAATGCTGTTCCACGATTCAGTCGAGTTGCCGTGATATAGATAACAGAGTTGCCTCCGACAACAATTGGTCGCATTGAAAGAGTATGCGGGGCTACTGGTGTGATAATCATTGCATCGAGCGTCGGTTCGAGTATGGGTCCGCCCGAAGATAAGTTGTATCCTGTTGAGCCGGTCGGTGTGGAGACAACCACACCATCACCTAAGTATGTTGCAATGTGATCGGCGCCTTTGTCCACTCGTAGTTCGATCATTCTGAACGGTTCCCCTGCTGTTATTACTACATCATTTGTCGCTAACGAGGAGAATTGACTTTTCTCATCATCAAGAAGATTCACACGGAGCATCATTCGTTCGATGGGGCTGATTTTGCCTTCAAGTATATCGTCGAGGTATCTTTTCATCTGCTCGACGGTGAACTCGGCGAGGAAGCCCAGTTTGCCCATGTTCACCCCTATCATTGGGATTCCCAGCGGTGCTACGTGGCGTGCTGCTGCCAGAAGGGTACCATCGCCGCCGAGCGAGATGCATAAATCTGCTTCCGGAATGTCGGCAGTTTTAGCAGCGAGGATGTCTATTACGCTTACAATCTCAGCCTTTTGCCCCAGCCAGTTGCGCAGGTTGCCAAGTTTTTCACCCAGCCCCGGCTTGGCGAGATTCGCCATGATTATTATTCGTCGTTTCATCTCGCAAATTATCTTATCAGAAACCCTTTGCAAAACGAACAGAGAAATCATCATGATAATTAGATGTTGCAATTGTTTGGTCGGATAATACACTCAAGTTATATGAAGGTTGTTGGAATTATTCCTGCGAGGTACTCATCGACCAGGCTGCCTGGTAAGCCATTATTGGATGCCACAGGCAAACCGCTCATTCAGTACGTCGTAGAGAATGTCCGTAAGGCAAAGCGGATCGAAGCAGTGTACGTCGCTACCGATGATGAACGAATTAAGCAGGCAGTAGAGGGCTTTGGTGGCGAGGCAATTATGACCCGCCCGGATCACCCCAGCGGTACCGACCGACTATCTGAAGCAGCCCGGATTCTAAACCTTGATGAAGACGACGTCGTGGTCAACGTCCAATGCGACGAGCCCGAAATTGACCCTAATCATATTGACCTGCTCGTTTCTTTGCTCATCAATTCGGATGCACCCATGGCTACCCTGGCAGCCCCTATTGATGAGGAGTCGGCTAATTCGCCTGATAATGTCAAGGTTGTCTTATCGCAAAGCGGTTATGCACTGTACTTCTCACGAGCGAAGATTCCTTTTGACCGCGATGATAAAGGCGCACAATACCTCCTGCATGTCGGTATCTACGCTTATCGCAAGCGATTTCTGGATAGGTTTACCGCTCTTGAACCTACCCCGCTTGAACAGGCAGAAAAACTTGAGCAACTTCGCGCATTGGAAAATGGTTTTAGAATTGCTGTTAGAGTGGTTGACTCAGCTTGCCCCGGAATTGATACAATGGAAGATTACGAAAACTTTATCAGGCGGATGCGGCAATGAAAGTACATTTTCGAGTTGATTGAGTGTTGGGACAGATTTTCTGAAATAAATGAGGTGAAGGTATGGCTGAAGAAATGCAAGAGGACAGGAAAGAGGATAAGAAAGACAAGAACGAACCTAAGATAGTCGTAGATGAGGATTGGAAGGCACAGGCTCAGGCTGAGAAAGAGAGATTATCTCGAATGGAACAACAATCTGCTTCTGGCAGTTCGTCTCAGCAAGCGGCATCTGTGCGTTCATTACCCCAGGCGAGTTTTATCGCCCTTGTCAGCAGCTTGACAACACAGGTTTTCTTTGCCCTGGGTATGATTGAAGACCCTCAAACCCATAAGCGGTATCGTGATTTGGAGTTAGCAAAGTACAATATCGACTTACTTGCAATGCTTGAGGAGAAGACCAAAGGCAATCTTACCGAAGAGGAAAAAAAGGTACTTGATGAGGCACTTTACGAGGTTCGTATGGCATACGTGCGCGCCGCTCAGGGTATAAGCCGATGAAGCAGATGCGCATGCAAAGGATTATCCTGATAATATCTATGTTGGTGATTCTTTCCTTATCAGCGGGATGTTGGGGAACTTCTGCCACATTCCATTACGATAGAGATACCGTATGGAAAGCGGCTGTCGGTCAGTCAATTATCTGGCGTCCTAATGTAATCGACGATAAAAAATATGAAGTATCTGCCGTCAAGCAAGACCCCGCCGGTAATGAGATAAAATATCAACTCCGCGTCAGACCTGATCTTAATCCATTTTCAGCCAGGCCAAGCACAAGAGTTTATGTGTATATCAGACAAACTAAACCTCACTATGTTCGCTTCAAGCGTCTCGAGAGAGAGTTTCTAAGCCGCGTGGCTGAAGAATTGCACTTCACGGAATTGAACCCATTACAACGAAGGTAATTGTCCATTGTTCGTTGTTGCTTTGTTGATGGCACGGGGTTTCGAGCAGTTGATCTGTCTCTCGATTTTTCAAGAGATTCATGGGAGATTTTTTTCTTCGGCAGGGTTTTGCATGTGTACATCTGTCTGGGAGGGTGAATCTTGCTTGACGTAAAGTGTTTGAGTAGGAAAAGCAAACTCGATACCTTCTTCGTTAAATCGCCGAAGTAGTTCCATGTTAAAATCATGCGTGAACTCGAGATATTTCCACCAATCAGGCGGGGTAAACCAGTAATATACTATTATGTTGAGTGAACAATCGTTGAATTCGCTGAAATATACTCTGCCGGGCTTATCGGGAGGAAAATGCTCTTTGCGTGCATCGAGCATTTCGCGAATTATCTCGACAGCACGAGTGAGTTTTTCTGGAGAAGTGTCATAGGTCACCGTGACGTTCATCACTCGGCGGATATAAGGACGACGCCCGATATTTTCTACCGTCGAGTTGGCTACTAATGAATTCGGTATCGTTACGAGGTGCCCGTCAAGCGTGCGGATACGCGTTGAACGAAACCCGACTTGCTCGACCACACCATCGTAATTTTGAAGCTTAATCCTCTCGCCCATCTGAAAGGGGCGATCTGTAAAAATGGTGACCGAGCCAAAGAAGTTCGCAAGCATGTCCCTTGCAGCCAGTGCGAACGCCAAGCCACCAATACCGAGACCTGCCAATAATGCCCCAACATCCCATCGAAAGATATTCTGAGCGATAAATAACACTACCACGATTACTACGAATATCCGTAAGGCTTTGCGGATAATTGGAACGAGTTGATCGTCAAGTTGGGTGCGGGTCTTGGAGGTTAACTTGAGCAAAAAAACTTCCAGTACATCAACTAAGCGATACCCTGCCCAGCCCAGCGCTAATACTGCTATCGTCTGACAGGCTGCCATCCAGAACCAACGAAGGTCCTGTTTTTCAGAGATTTGTAGGTTCATGAAGGTTCCTGATATGTAAAGTCCACCGGCAAGGATGAGCATCGATGTTGGTCTGGAGAGGCATTTTAAAATCATTCCCCCTGTTTTTAGTTTGTGTCGTTCAATAAGCCATTGCCCCTGCCGATTGAGGAAATAGGCAGCTATTTTCCCAATCATCAAGGCAACGATAATCACCCCCAGTAGTGCCATCCATTGCCAGACGGCATTGTTGAGAAATCTCCTGCTATACCAGGGAGTAGCAGCAAGCTGTATTATCAAAGGTGGAATCATCTTTCTTACCTGGATTTTTGGTTTCAGTAATTGTTGCTATTTAGTTGCATAAGTTTTGCGGATAGAAAATACCATAATTTGGCAGATTTGTCACGCCAGAATATATCTATCCACTCAGGGGAGCGGGTTTTGGGGTGAAGCAGGGGCGAAATTCTCTGAAGAAAATCGTATAGAATTGCCGAACGAAAAAATGAGCAGGTTGGAGTTGAAAAATGCTAATTACTTTGAGGCGGATAGGGAAGTATTTCAAGAAACCTATTCGTGAAAATGGCAGTTTAATATATAATATGGATGATGGACCGGGAATCCCGACGGTAGGTCTGCTGCTGTTGGGTAAGAGAGGTCTCCCTCCGCCTCTCGACTTCCCGGTCCATTTTTCTTATCGGTTTTATATGCGTCATCATTAGCAAGAGAAAAAGAAAAATGCATTAAGATGTAGTTGGCAGCAGATATCCTGTAGCCCGTAGGTCGGAAGAACTGATGCAACAATTGCAATAGTATGGGATTAGGGAAATGATAATTATGTGTTGAAATTGTGGTTGACCTTTTAGGTTTTGTGTTGTTAAATATAATATGAATTGAAAAGTGTGATATTGATGGTTGGGATGGTAGTTGAGGGTGGTATAGTATAGGGAAAGGAAAATAGACGGCGTAGAAGCGCTGGCTTATGGTGAAGATGTTTTCCCTCGTAGTATTTATGGGATGTGCGAGGACAAGTGTAATTTAGTTGGATCAGAATACGGAAGATTGCCAATCTCATGAGTGAAGTTTTTGCAAGAGGATGTGAAAGTAAAATAATTTTTAGGGTGCCAGTTTCAACCCTTTTATCTGTTGATGAACCTGCTTGTATTGAAGGAAATATAAATTACTTATCAACCAATGTAAATGCGGTTGATGATATTGGAGATAAGGTCCTTCGGGCAGGTTAGAAGTGATTGAAGATTGAGATGGCTTGTTTTGACCTAAGAATATGAAAAGCGCATAACCCTTTATGTGGGCGGAAGTAAGCAAATAGTTTCACTTGTCTAAGCACGAGGGGAAGTTCACATCTTCACCGATGCCCGTGAATTTGGTCGGGCTCATGCCAGTGTTTTCTCGCTGATAAAGAAAGGATAGAGCGATGTCAGGTTATGTAATTCTCTCCCAAATTACCAGTGGGACAGCAATCCTTGTTGCAATTAGCGTTGTTATCGGTATCGGTATCGGTCTGATTATCAGGGTGCTAACCGAGAGAATCCAGAAGAGATCGCTTGCCGAGGAGATACGCGCTCGAAGAGCGGCTGCAGCTGCAGAGGCTGAACGTATAAAGGCCCAAGCGATGGCGGAAGCACGGGACGAATTGCTCGCTCAACGGAAGGAGTTTGACGAAGAGACGAAGAGCATCCGTGCCGAACTTCGTGAAGAGGAAAAACGCCTTGCCAAACGCGAAGACCTTGTCGATCAGAAGATGGAGATGCTGGCAATAAAGGAACGTTCCGTTGAAGCGGCTGAGAAGGCAATTAAGGAACGGGAAAGATCGTTAGTGGAAAAGGATCGGCATCTCAATGAATTAATTGCCCAACAGAAGACCCAGCTGATGAGAGTGGCCAATATGACTGAGGACGAGGCGAAGAAAGAACTCCTCTCGCGAGTCGAGAAAGAAATTGAAGATGAAGCTGCCAAAATTATCCAGCGAAGGCTTGAACAGGCGGAAGAAACTTCCCAGGCAAAGGCGCGGGAGATAATCGCTTTGGCGATCCAGCGATATGCAGCTGATCATACCAGCCAGACCACCGTTTCTACCGTGAGTATTCCCTCTGATGAGATGAAAGGAAGGGTGATTGGCAGAGAGGGTCGGAATATCCGTGCCTTTGAGGCTGCTACAGGCGTTGATGTGATTGTCGATGATACCCCTGGCGTGGTAGTCATATCATCGTTCGATATGGTTCGCCGTGAGGCAGCCCGATTGGCGTTGGAGCGGTTGATACAGGATGGAAGAATTCACCCCGCAAGGATTGAAGAAGTTGTTGCTGAGACACGAAAGGAAGTGAATCAGCGGATTCAGGAGTATGGCAAGCAGGCGGTTGTTGACGCTCGTATTCGTGGTGTGCATCCAAAGTTAGTATCTCTGCTTGGACATCTTCATTATCGTACCAGTTATGGTCAAAACGCCTTGCAGCATTCGCTTGAAGTGGCGTATCTATCTCAAATAATCGCTGACGAGATAGGTTGTGATGGAACTCTTGCTCGTAGGTGCGGTTTGCTTCACGACATCGGTAAGGCCGTTGACCATGAAGTCGAAGGTACTCATCCCCAGATAGGGGCTGATCTGTGCAGGCGATATGGTGAGCGGGAGGAGGTAATCGAGGCTGCTGCCGGTCATCACGGTGGGATAAAAACACGTTTTATTTACACGCCGATTGTATCTGCTGCTGATGCGATAAGTGCCTCCCGCCCCGGTGCCAGACGTGAAACGCTTGAGCAATACATTAAACGGCTCGAGAAATTGGAGGAAATCGCCACCGCGTTTGAAGGTGTCAAAAACACTTATGCAATTCAGGCTGGCAGAGAAATACGCGTTATTGTCGATGCAGAGAATGTTGACGATCACATAGCAGCCAAGATGGCTCACGATATTGCCAAGCGGATCGAGGAAGAGTTGCAATATCCAGGCGAGGTGAAGGTCACTGTCATCCGTGAACTCCGCTGTGTCGATTATGCCCGATAGAGGCACTTCTCTGGCGTCCAAAATGGTTATGTAAGCCTGCAAAATGGAAGTCTTGCTTCAAAGCATCGATGCGGGATTTCGTAGCGAATCTTTCGAAGCAATGCAGGTAAGTAGGTGAATATGGCTAATCCCGTAATTCTTTGCGATGCGATGCTCGGCGGACTCGCCCGTTGGCTTAGAGCAGCAGGATATGAAGCCCAGTTCATCTACGGTATCGATGATA
>JAGHBS010000069.1 GCA_021160865.1 Planctomycetota bacterium
GATTTATCGGTTGCTTTTGCAACATCTTTACCGCTATCGGTCAAATACGGGCGTCAACCATCCCGGGCGACGATGCTCGAAGCCTTCGACTGGTACACGAATCCTCGTATGAAGTTCCGCTATGATTTACGGGCGATGCCCTATGAGGTCTCTCGTTATCTTGCTTGTTCACGCTTGAGTATCAAGGAGAGGCAATGGGCAGTTGCCCAATATGCCCGTTTAGCAAATCCCGCCAAAAGTTATTTCCATCTGCGGTATGATTTTGATTCCTATCGGCGGGGAAAGCCCAGAAAAATCTCAAAGGTGCCATATACCTTACCCAATCTACGTCGGTATGGCGGGGTATGTATTGACCAGGCGTATTATGCTACCGAAGTTTGCCGCTCGCTGGGGATACCAGCAACAATTGTAATTGGACGATCAGGTGTCGGTCAGTTTCATGCGTGGGTGGCGTGTCTCAAGATCAGCCCGGACAGAAAAGATGTTTTCTGGGATAGCAAGACCGGAAGATATAAATCGTTGTTATTTTACACGGGTACGGTTTATGAACCAGCTGCCTTACGAAAGATACTCGATTGCGAATTGATGTTGTCATGCCAGGCAGTCAGATTACCATTATCCCGCCGCGAACAAGCCGATGCTGCTACTGAACTTGCTAAGATGGTTGTTATTAGTAGCAAAGAAACCGTTCAGGGTGATTTATCTGTCTTGAAGAAGTTGGCTAACTTGTATGAGCAACGCTTCTGTTCGGGAAAGAGCAAGAAAAAGCCCCCTCAGACCAACTGGATTAAAGCACTCAGACATATAGACATTAGTTTAGCAACGGATTTAATCTCTCAGGCGATAGAGCGGAATTTCGTTTACCGACCGACGTGGGAATTGATAATCAAATTGTGCAAGGACCATCTCCTGCCAGGAAGTACGGTGGATAAGTTTCTTGGGGTGCTGGTTTCACGAACGGCTAAGGATTATCCCGATTATGGCTGTGAGATGCTGCTTCGGATAGCACCGACAATAGATGATGTAAAGCACAGGAGAGAGATCTATCGCAAGGCATTCGATATATACAAGCGTCGTCCTGACCTTCAAGGTCGAATACTTATTGCAATAGGTGAGGATTTTGAACGGGCAGGAGATAAACCGGCTGCCTTGCGATGTTATGAACAGGCAGCGATGCGATGTATCAATATCGCTGATATTGTTATCGATGCAGCCAGTCATGTCGAGCAGATGTTCCGCGAGGCACGCCGGACCGACCTTGCAATACAGTTTTACGGGCGATTATTTTCACGGACGAGGAAGATTAGAACCGCCTTTCCTGAGAACACTGCTCATTACCAGATTGGTCAACGATTAGCCCAACTTCTCAAAGATGCAGGAGATTACCGATCAGCCGCCCGAGTTGAATCACAATTGAGATAATGCTTGTTCTTCATATTCCTTTTATGTATCGGTGAATTACAAAAGTATTATCGGGAGGTATAAAAATGCTAATTTTGGACGATCACGTTCACCCGTGGGTAAAAGAAGCACGGTACACACCTGATCTTACAACCGCGATGTCGCGATTTCTCCGTCCGGAACCTGCCAAGAGGCACGCCGATGCTGCCCAAAGCCGATCTATCGATGATCTCCTCCGCGATATGGACAAATCAGGCGTTGAATGGGCAGTAATCGTGGGAATGGATTTAAGCGGCTCGCTTGGCGTGATTATGCCGACGAATGATAGCGTTGCAGAATTGGTGGCAAGGTATCCCGATAGGCTTATCGGCTTTAGCAGCGTTGACCCGACCAATGGTGATGCTGCTGTTGCTGAACTGGAACGAGCAATTCGACAATTGGGGCTAAAGGGGCTGAAACTTGTTCCACCTGTTCAAAAATTCTCTCCTGCAGATGAAAAGTTTAATCCGCTATGGGAAAAGGTCGTCGAACTCGATATCCCTGTCTGGATTCACACAGGACATCAATTATCAACCGAGGGGTCACAAGCCGAGTATGGGCATCCCAGTTTGATTGATACCCTGGCAGGACGATTTCCTCAAATGAAGATTATCATGGGGCATCTTTCCTTCCCATGGTTTTGGGAGGCGTGGTCAGTCTGTTGTAGAAGAGAAAATGTTTATGTCGATACGGCGGGCTATGGCTGTTTGTTCAATCACTTCCCGTGGGACGCTTTTACAAAGTTCGATATTGAGCATAAGATTCTATTCGGCACGGATTATCCGCTTCTTACCTTTGATGAAGCAATTCGTGATGTCCAAAATCTACCTATTGACGAGCAATTCAAAGCCAGGATTCTCCATCAAAACGCAGCAGCATTGCTGGGAATGGAGATTTGAATCTGTTTAGAGGATTTTCAGTTCGATTTTTGTAGTTCATGTTTTGTTCTGGGCATAGGTAGTATTTCGCCAGGTGATTTTTGCGCCCGGACGGAGTTTGAACATCGCTGATACCAATGCAATGAAACAAATTAGACACCCCAGCGGGTAGGTCCATATCATCGAGCGCTTGGCATTGACGAGTGGGTAGTATCGTAAGAGAACTGTCATCTGAGCAATCACCGCAGCCAATCCCGTCAGCCCCATAATCAGGAAAAGTGTTTTTGGCTCAGCTGCTACCGCCCATCCAGCCAGCCCGATAATGGCAACAATGTAAGGCAGCAGGCTCATCGTGGTCAACAGCAACAATGAAGCAAGCAATCTCCTGAACGTGCAGAATGTACCGAAGAATATCCTCGACCATCCCTGAAGACATTGTTTTAGTGATGAATACATCCTCACAAAATAAAGCCCCTTGTTTTGCACGATTCGCAGATTTAATCCCATTGATTTTATCTTTGCAGCTATGTGCATGTCTTCATTGACTTTATCCCTGACGGCTTGATGTCCGCCGATGGCATCGTAGGCAGAGCGCTTCATCAGCATGAAGGCACCGTTGGCGTAGGCGTTCTTCTTTTGTGGATTGTTGACCTTATCGGGCAAGAACCAGATCATCATAATCCCCCCAGCAACGGGCTGAACGACGTTTTCCCAGAAACTCTTCATCTCGAGGTTCGGCAAGATGCTAAGCAGATCGGCATTGGTATCAAGTGCGTACGCCATTGCTACTGATAGCGTGCGGGTTGATTGCTGCCAGCAATCGGCATCGGTCATGCATATCCATTCACCGCTGCTTTGGAGGACGGCGGTTTGCATGGCATTATTTTTACCGCACCAACCTTCAGGAAGCGATTTTATGTTAATCAGGCGGACTCGATTATCTTCATCGGCGATTTCCTGGACGATTTGAGCGGTTCTGTCCGTGCTGCGATCGTTGGCGACGATTATTTCAAAGTTGGGATAATCCTGCATCAGCATTGTACGGACGCATCGTTCGATGCAGTCTTGCTCGTCCTTGGCTGCTATGATGACGCTGATACGAGGTGGTGATTTTTCGAGGATATTCTTGCTGCCCGGGTTGTCCGCCTTTTTTTCAATGTAATCTTCGGTCAAGAGGAAAGTCCTTTTGCTCTGCCGGGAAATCATAACATGCCTGCCAAGCCAGATGCACAGAACGCCGGCAGTTAGCACCGTCAAGATTATCGTCAGCAGGGTCAATTTTCTTCTCCCCTATCTTTATCTTTTGCGATTTCGTTGCTGTACATGCGCATTGCCTGGGTGATTACCTCCTTTACAGCGACGCCGTGCGCCTGGGCAGCAGCGGTGCAATCAGAGAACTCAGGCTTGGCTGATACTTCCTCCCCATTGATTTCAGCCACCTTGATGCGTATAGGTCCGTATTTCGTTTCGACGATGACGTATCGTCGGGGCAGTTTCGTCCTGGCGACCGTTTTGATTCGGACACCAAGCGTTGTCGTTTCAGTGAAGATTATCTTGCTTATCTTTTGCTCTTCACCTATAGGGCACAGAGCGCATAGCATCCACGCTGGCCGAGATTTTTTCATGTAAATCGGTGTTGCCCAGGCGTCCAGACAGCCTGCCAATAAGAGTTTCTCTATCGTCGAGCCGATTATCTCACCGGTGCAATCATCGATATTTGCAGATAATTCCACGACGCTGTCAGCCGATGGTGCTTGTTGGGTTTCGCCGATGATTACACGCAAGACGTTGGGTAGTCCACCGGCGGTGCTTTCTTCTCGTGCCCCTGCACCGTATCCGATTGCTTGGAGTTTCATCTCTGGTATCGGTCCGTATCCCTTTGAGAGCGAAGTAATAATGGCAGCCCCGGTGGGAGTGGTAAGTTCGCCGGTTTCCGCAGCAGTTCCTGCAGGTTGGTGCGTTGGAACGCCTCGGAGCAATTCAACGGTGGCAGGAGCAGGTATCGGCAAGGTGCCGTGATGGGTTTGTACCGTTCCAGTACCGATGGCGATGGGGGAGGAGAAAACCTGCTCTATCTGCATTGCAGTAATCGCGATTACCGCTGAGACGATGTCCACGATGCTATCAATCGCACCGACCTCGTGGAAATGTACTTCATTTATATCAATGCCATGAACCCTGGCTTCAGCCTGGGCTAATCGCTGGAAGATTGCCTTTGACTTTTCGATGATTTTTGGTGCCAGATCACTATCGTTGAGGATTTTTTCAATTTCTTCCATGTTTCTGGTTGGTTGGTGGGAATTATCGAGTTCGACGGTGAACTTTGTTGCGGTTATCGGGCCTCGATGTACCTTCGTTGTCGAGATTTGATACCCTGTGAGTTTCAGTTTTGCCAGTTCATTGCGTAGAAGGTCAATATCCATTCCAGCATCGAGCAAGGAAGCAACAATCA
>JAGHBS010000246.1 GCA_021160865.1 Planctomycetota bacterium
CTTCTACGCGGTGCCAGGTTGGACAGCACCACCCCCAGCGTCATCGCTGCAAGAATAACGTCAACCTTGACTACGCGTGCAGCACCGATGAGAAAGGCCATTACACCTATGATAAGTGCCAGTGATTTATCTGGATCGCGAATACGACGGAGAATGAAGTTCAATACCAATCCTGATACGGCTCCAAGCGCCGCGGCACCGAGCAATTCATAGCAAGCGCCCAAGATGGACTGGGCAAATTGCCCGCCATGCCCGATAATCCGTCCAGCTATACTGCTGGATATGCTGTAAAGCACAAGTGCAAGTCCGTCATCCAACGCCACTATTGCAAAGACGGTAGTAGTCAGCATCCCGCGTGTCTTATATTCCCACAGCACGTCTACGGTGGCTGCCGGTGCGGTGGCTGATGAGATTGCTCCAAGAACAATACCCAGTGCAATGGCCGTCGAAATGCTCTGTCCGACGAGTATCGCGGCAATGGAAACGAATACGGATACAAGGAAAAACGCTCCCAACCCTTCGGAAAAGAGTATCACAAAGAATTGCTTGCCGTACCGCTTGAAAACGTCGCGGTGTAGTTCTCCGCCAATCATGAACCCGATCACACCAAGGGCGAAAAAACTGAACGGTGAAAGTTCCTCTATCGTCCTTTCGTCGATGAACCCTATCACCGATCGACCAAGCAACAAGCCAATGGCGATGTATCCTACTACCTGGGGAATCCGAAGACGTTGAAAGACCTTTGCACCTATAGCGCCGAAAAAAATCGCAAGACCTATAACCAGCAGTATCGGTAGATGTGTCGGGCTGAACTCTATCGCAAGTAAGTCCATCTCCATCATATACCCATCTGGGTCAAAAGACGATATGCCTCGGAAGCATCCTTTGCCTCGATAATAGCCCGACGGAGGTCCTCCCGCTTGAGGATGCCGACAATCTCAGCCAGCAAGCGGATATATAATTCGTGCTGACCCTGGGGAACTGCTATCAGCACTATTATGTGTACGGGCTTATTATCGAGACTCTCGTAATCAGCGATACCTTCCCTACTGATCCCCACTGCCATTGTAATTTTCTCCAAGCCAGGCAAGCGGACATGGGGAATTCCTATCCCCTGCCCAATGCCTGTACTCATCATTTCCTCCCTTTCCCAGACTGCCTTGCGTAACTCTTCCAGGGTGATGTTCTCACTAAAATTTTTCGCAGCCTGGATTAATTCCTCTAACGCATCAGCCTTAGTGGTACTTTTCAAAAATATCACCCGCTCAGGCGCAAGATAATCTGATATCTTCATATCTTTCCACTTTCCACCATTGCTCGAACAAAAAGAAAACTTATATTATGTACAGGCATCTCTTGGCCTGTCCAGCAGGAAAATGCAAACTCTTTGTGAAATGATTAAAAATCTTCACCGCGGATTATCCCATCATAGGCGACGAACTACACCAACAACTACCCCCTGAATTTGAACATTATCAACGTAAATTGGAAGGAAATTTGGATTGGCTGGCTGAAGACGGATGCGATCCTTCTCACGATAAAACTTCTTCAAAGTAACTTCTCCACCATCAATCAACGCTACTACGGTTTGACCATTTCGAGCCTGGTTGCATCGACGGCATATTACATAATCACCATCGCTAATATGCTCTTCAATCATGCTATCACCTGAGACGCGAAGGCAAAACATTTCCCCCTGCTTTCCTGCGAAGAGTTCTTCCAAATCAAGTGTCTCATTATCCTCAACGGCATCAATAGGTCTGCCGGCAGCGATGATTCCTACCAGCGGAAACTTCATCGAACGCTTTTTACTCGGAAAGATTGTTTCGTCAACCAGCTGTAAAGAGCGGGCGCTGTGGCGAGGCCCTCGACGAAGCAGACCTTTTCTTTCCAGCGCGACGACGTGCTCGAATACCGTTACCCTGCTTATGTGAAGATGGTCTCCAATTTCCTGCATGGTCGGGGAATAGCCGTGCTTGCGATAATAATCGCGTATGAACTTCAACACTGCCATCTGTCGAGGTGTTATTGTGTGCATCGGCTCTCTCCATTCGTTTTAGCTGTCGTGAATCCCCTGATAATTGTGCTAAAATCTCCTCCACCGTTGGCGAACCCGGCGGATAAGTATATACGTAATCGCCTCCTGGACCAAACTGACCTAACGGAAGATTTCTCTCCATCATCGTTCCCTTCCAATTATCAGAGTAAAACCTAACATCGACCAAACTACAGAAAATACTTTAAAAATCTTCGCAATGTGGATAAAAACGTAATGCAGTACCCCTTCACCCCCTCATATGAAAAATGCCCCCTATCAGCTGCTATGCTGATTATCTAATTATCTAACAGATGAGTTTGCAACTCCTTTTGTTTATAAGCGTTATATTAAATTCCGAAAGCGATTATGCATCCTCCGGCGGGCTGCCCTGGTTCCACTTGCCCTCCAGCATCTCACGAAGATAGTTGTTCTCACGACGAGTAGCTTCCAGATCCAGCAAGAGATATTTTATCCCAAGCCTGACCTGATCAAGCATATCCTCTATCTTTTCATCAGGGCCGATAGGGCTCAAAAGGTGTGTCAAACCCTCAGCTGGAGCATAAAGTCCCCCTGCTCCAGACGAGCCTTCAGCAGGTTGAAGCGTTGAAAAAGTATGTATCAGTTCCGCAATCCGTTCACGAAGAATACGCTCATCCATTGCCTTTATGCCTCCTTAGGCGATTGTGATATTATTCCATTC
>JAGHBS010000281.1 GCA_021160865.1 Planctomycetota bacterium
CAAATACTCTGGTTTGTATTCATTGGGCTGGTCATTACCTCGGCAATAATAGCGTTTTACTCATCAATTTATTCTTACCTCGGCAAACGGAGGATCACCACGCTACTAATCTTGCGAACCCTGGCGATACTGGCTTTACTGCTGGTACTTTTCAAACCGGCACTGAGCATTCAGCCTGATGAGCAAAACAAACTGACCCTGCCAGTTATAATCGACCGCTCAGCAAGTATGTCAGTGAAAGACACCCCCGACTTACCCGACCGTTACCGTCAGGCCATCGAAGCATTATCCGCTCAGATAGATCGTATGAACAAACACTTCAATGTCGAATGGTATCACTTTGCCAGCAAGACTATGCAGATTGACAACCTTGACGAATTAGCGAACTTATCCCCCACCGGTGAAGGCACAGAACTTACCGACATCGCCGGAGCAATTCGCCAGGCTTTGCAAGGTAAAGACGCCAGCCACCTTGCAGGATGTATCTTAATCTCCGACGGCTTGCATAATGCCCCTGATGACGTTGCCGAAGCCGCCAGTCAATCAGATGCCCCAATATTCGCCCTTGCAGTAGGTTCGCTAACGGAAAAGGCAGCCACTCGTCGCAACGTTCGGCTAATTTCCGCAGATGCACCGTTAGAGGCAATTGCCAATAACATCACCACCATCACTGCAACCGTCCAACTTACCGGCTGGGCGGGAATACCTACTAAAATATCGCTCCGAGAAGGCGAGAAACAAATCGCCAGCAAACAAATCCTGACCTCCAGAAATAATCAGACGAAGAAGGTGCAATTCCGCTGGACTCCTGCTTCGCTGACCAAAAAGATCGACCGGGCGGACATCCGGAAGCTAAAAATCGTTGTCGAACCCAACCCTGCCGAAGCCACTGCTAAAGACAACTCCACCGAGATTCACGTACTTGTAACCTCCCCACGTATCCGTGTGCTTTATGTTGAAGGTACACTCCGAACGGAGTACAAATTTCTTCAACGCATACTCGCGAGCGATCCAAATATACAGTGCATCAGTTTGGTAAGGATTTCGGACAACCGCTTCCTATCAAAAGGCAGTATCAATGGCGTCAAACTTTCCCGCCTACCAAAAACGGAGAAGGAATTCGCAATGTTCGATGTCTTCATCATCGGCGATCTGGACAGCACCTTCCTGACACGTGAGCAGATGGAAATCATCCGCAAACTCGTCAACGATGGAAAGGCACTACTGATGCTTGGCGGGCATAATAGTTTCGGACCCGGCGGATATGGAGGAACGCCAATCGAATCGGCATTGCCAGTATTTTGTGGCGGGCGGAATCAAAAGCAGGAAACGACTCCGTTTATCCCAAAACTTACTTCAGCCGGTCTTGTAAACCCCATCGCTTCTGGACTCGAAAAATACTTCTACACCCCCACTTCTGCCCCGAAAGTCTCGATACCCAAACTATCGGGTTGTGTGATTGTACCTGCTGCCAAACCTGCTGCCAGTATATTAGCCGTCCATCCGACCCGACGAAATGCAAATGGGCCATTAATCGTACTGGCAGTAGAGCAATACGGTGCTGGCAGGTCAGCAGCCTTCACTGCCGATACGACCTGGCGATGGTATTTGAAACTCCGCACGATGGGCAAGATGAGCCCGTATCATATCTTCTGGGCTCAACTCATCCGATACCTTGCGGGGATAAAACACGAACCTACGACTCACCCATCCGTCCTCGCAAGGATAAGTCAATCATACCTCCAGCAGGGCAAGGAAATCAAAATCACTGCACAGGTTAAAGGCGCCGACGGCCAACCTGTCAATGACGCTACCGTCGTGGCTGAACTAAAACCAGTCAGTGCTGACGGAAAACCCCGACCGATGAAAATCACACTCACACCTGCTGCCCAGGACGGTATATATCGGCTGCATTGCAAGCCAAAGCAAAGCGGAAAATACCAAGTCATCATCACAGCCAAGGATAAAAATGGAAAGATAATCGGACAGGATAAATTACCTCTAATCGTAGCAAAGCGCTCCAAAGAGATGGACCGTTTAGCCCGCGATGATGAAACACTAAAAATCATTGCGGAAAAATCCAGGGGTAAATTTGCTGAACTATCCGCCCTGCCGGAAATACTGGATCAGATTATTAATGCACATCGCCAGTATCTTCAAGCCAGGGCTGCCGCAACACAATACAACCTTTATAACTTTACATTTCTCTTCATAATCTTCGTGATATTGCTGACGGCTGAATGGCTGCTACGGAGGAATTGGCAACTTCAATAACCTCCCAACCACAGCTGATTATGCTTCATCTTCTCGCTTCTTATCCATAGGGAGTTATGATCTCGCCCGCTGGGATTAGTAAGACCTTGATGAAAATATCACACAAAAGATATGAAAAAGGTACTTTACAAAGTCAGGAATAACGTTAGAATGGTGTATCTCTTTTTCGCTCGCTTGTTTTGATAAGCGGGTTCAAAGAGCCGTAGCTGTTGAGTAGATATTTTGATCGATTTATTTATTAGAGTTAAGAAAGAGGTAATTGAAGTGCCTAAGATGAAGACGAACAAATCGGTAGCCAAGCGGATAAAGGTGACTGCTACGGGTAAACTTATGCGGCACCGCCCCTTGGCAGGACATTTAAAATCAAAGAAAAGCCCTAAACGACTACGCGAACTACGCAAAGAAAGGC
>JAGHBS010000269.1 GCA_021160865.1 Planctomycetota bacterium
TAGAAAACCGTCCAGCACGGTCAACCAACAGCCACGGAGCAATTGCACTAACGATAGGCTTTATAAGGGATAATCTATTTCAATGCCTCTTGCAAGGCAAGGACTGAATAACAGGTTACTAAGATAGGGGAGGATTCCATCCATCTGCTGGCGGTATTTACCCAGCTGCCGTCTTTTCTCTGCTGGGAGTGCAGCACATCGATAAGTTCGTGCCGCCAGTTGTGTTTTACCCCTCGAATATCGGGAATGATATCCTGCCCCCACGCCCGTAGCGCCTTGGCGAAAACATGATAATAGTAGAACAATCCCTCTTTTGAGCGGATTTCGGGCATGTTCGGATTTGAATCAAGTCGCCAGTATCTTCTTATCCACTTATAAGCAGCCTGGACGCGTGGGTCATTGCGCGAAACGTTTGCATAAAGCATACTCTTAAACCCGACGTAGGTCATCGAGCCATAGGAACGCAAACCCCGTCTGGTTTTCCCTGCCTTTGATTCTCCGACGAATTTATCGCCCACTTTTCTAACGGCGTAGATAAACCCGCCATCATCGGTGCTGGGGAAGACAAATCCTCTTTCAGCAGCGCCTTCACTTCGATTTTGAAGTCGACTGACAAATGCCAATGCCCGTTGCATTGCAGGGTCATCTCCCGGTACGCCTGCTTCGTGCATCGCTTCCATCCACATCCCCACGTTGCTCAAGTCGGGTCTGCCATGCTTGCCGTAGCTTACTCCACCAATGAACGGATGCCCTTCCTTTATCACTTCTCCTGCAGGGGTCTTTGAGCCAGGTACTATCTGCCGACCACGAAGATATCGAATTGCATCTTCAAGGATATTTTTATAGCGGGGATCTTTTGCTGCTACCAATGCCATCACCGCTATAGATGTTATGTAATTGGCATTACCTTCTTTGGGGATATAGAAGCCACCATCTTTCTGCCGGTACTTTAGCAAGCATTTAAAACCCTCAACGACGACGGGCGAATTGCTATCGTAATCCGGATGCTGAAGCAGCACCTTCAAGACCATCGCAGTCAAGGCAGGATGAGACTTACCCGGTACAAATCCCCATCCGCCATCGGGATTGCGATTCTTCAATAAGAAAGTAATTCCCTTGTTAATGTCCTCTTGAGCGATTTTGAGGTGCTTTGCATCGATTGCCTTTGTTGAGCAGGGCGTTAGAGTTTGAGGAAATTTTATCAGCGTTGATTGAGTTGTTGGGATTTTTCGGGCTGGTTTGGTGGCGGTTTCATTTCTTTTCTTCTTTTCACTCTTACCACAGCCGATAAATCCAATGGCGAGTACTAACGATAGGATGGCTGCAATTTTCACCAATCTGCTGCTTACTGTATTCATTGCTTCACTCCTGCATGTACATCACATCGTATATAAGAGGCTGCAAAATCCGTACCGAAAAACCGAATACCAGCAGTAGCGTGATTTCAAGGGGAAACTTCTGCTCCTCGATAATCGTGGGATTTCACATCTGGACAAAATTATGCCGTAAATGGACAAAATTTGTTCACGACCGTGCTATTGCGTTTTAGTTCGAATCCCTATTGTTGTTTATTTCTGGCGCGAGAGGATGAAAAAGGTCAATGCTGCCAGTTGAAGCGCCGCTGCCGCCAATAGTGCAATATGCACGACTATCTGATTATTATATGCCTGGTTGGCATCACCTGAGGTTGCTCCGGGGATATAGATAAGCCCTAACAAAAGTGCAATAAGGGCGAAAATCTGAAAGATTGCTCCAACCAATCTCGTACCGGAAAACTCTGCCTCTCGATCATGGTTAGTCATTCGGCGAAGGACTCGGAGGATTTCACGAAGGACCTGTGAATCGCTCATCTGATCAACAGATTCAGTAGTAGTTGCAGTTGATTTTACAGGTGGGGTAAAAGACCTCCCCGAAGTAGCGGTCGGACTGACAACGGCGGACGAAATCTGACTTTCCCTGATAATCACCTTGGCAGCATCGACCAAATTGCGGACGGTATAATCAGCCTGGACATCCTCATCTTCATCATCTACAGTACCTGCTTCGGGTTTGCGGCGTATCCTGATAGTTCGACACCCTGCTCTTTGACCTGCCTCTATATCACGTGGAGAGTCCCCCACCATCCAACTCTGATTTAGATCGATATCGAGGTCCTTGGCTGCTCGAAGAAGCATGCCGGGGCTTGGTTTCTGATCCGCTGATATCCTCGCATATTTCTCGATAGTACCCTCAGGATGATAGGGACAATAATAAATCCCATCGAGATTCACTCCTCGTTCAGATAGTTGCCTTCGCAATTCATTATGAATTCGCTCCAGTCCTTCCTCGGTAATCAGCCCACGAGCTATAGCAGATTGATTTGTAACGATGACGAGTTTATATCCTGCGTCGGCTAAACTCCGCAGGGCAGCATCAACACCAGGCAGCAACTTCACCGCCTCGGGCTCGGTCAGATAACCAGGGTCTTCGATAATCGTTCCATCGCGATCGAGAAAGACACACTTTTCACCCATCGCCCATCCCTTTCAAACGTTGCTGGCAAAGTGCTTATCTACTAATTCACAAATGATGTGATATGCCAATTGATGAATCTGCTGGATTAGATAAGTTCTATCAGCTGGTGCTATGAAGCAAACATCAGCAAGGTTTGATAATCTACCGCCATCACCACCAGTCATAGCAACGATTTTCATACCTCGCTCGTGTGCGATATTAGCGGCTTTGACAATGTTAGGACTTTTGCCAGACGTTGACAGCACCCAAAGCACATCGCCGGGCTTACCCAGTGCTTCGACCTGCCTTGCAAAGACATCTTCAAAGCCAAAATCATTTCCAACGGCAGTGATTATACTCGTATCAGTGGTCATCGCCACGCATGGCAGCGCCTTCCTTCCATCTCTTTGAAACCGCCCCACCATCTCAGCAGCAATGTGTTGAGCATCAGCGGCTGAACCACCGTTACCACAAATATACACACTTCTGCCTTGCTCGAATGCTTCTATCAAGATATTGGCAATATCAGCGATGACATCCCTTGCCCCCTCATCAAGCCGACCAAGGGCATCGGTGAACTGCTCTATTATCATATCAATCTGCTTCAATGTATCTGTACGATTATTCATTGCCGTTGACAATTCGATTAATGATTTCAGTAGTACTCATACCCTCAACAGCGTCGAGTTTGCAAACCTTCCCACCGTAGCCTTCGACGATTTCAGCACCGACTATTTTTTCCGTCGTCCCACCCTTCACTAAGATGTCGGGCTTGAGCAATTTTAGTAAGGCATTGGGGGTGTCTTCATCGAAAATGATAACGTAATCGACGCATTCCAGGGCAGAGAGCATCTCAGCACGCTCTTCTTGTCCAATGACAGGCCTGCCAGGACCTTTCAATCGGCGGACACTTTCATCAGAATTGACCGCAACGATTAAGCACGAGCCAAGTTGCCTGGCCTGATGAAGATAACGAATATGTCCAACGTGAAGCAAGTCGAAGCAGCCATTCGTAAATACGATGGTTTCACCTGCTTGTTTTCTACGCTTGACCTCTCGTTGCAATTCCCGCCGTCGGATTACCTTCTTTCCCCTCAGTCCAACAATTCGGTGTAGTTCATCGAGTATTTCATCCCTGCTGATGGGCACCACTCCGAATTGCTCTACTTCCAACCCGCCTGCAACGTTTGCCAATGCAACCGCGTCTTCCAGAGAGCAACCACCTCCAATTGCAACGGCAAGCATCGCAAGAACAGTATCACCTGCACCAGCGACGTCGTAAACCGCTCGAGGACGGGTGGGAATTATCTTTCCCTCCTTGCCTTTCTCAAAAAGATAAGCCCCTTCCTTGTCCAACGTTATAATTATCGCATCGGCAGCAGTGGTCATCTGCAACTGAGCGGCACAGCGCTGCAGTGACTTCGCATCTGTAATTTTTACACCACTAGCTAACTCCGCCTCAGTGCGGTTCGGTGTAATTATGCTCGCACCTCGATACCGACGATAATCACTTATCCGTGCAGGATCGACAATGACGGGCAAACCTGATTTGCGAGCATCGGCAATAATCTGCGGCGTATGAGAATCGGAAAAGACACCCTTATCATAATCTTCAATGGCAACTACCTGACAATCCGAAAGGACCGACCGCACCGACGCACGAAGCGCTGCTAAAATCGACTTGGAAACCGCATCATGCGATTCTTCATCAATCCGCAATATCTGCTGACGATGGCGATGCTGGGCAAGACCCACAAGACGCTGCTTGAGCGTGGTTGGACGATCGGAAAGCCTTACAATCCCTGACGTCTCAGCCGTTGCTGCTGTAAGCAATTCGATAAGTTCGTCTCCAGGCTTGTCCTGCCCGACAAGGCCGACACAATAGACCTTACCCCCCATTGCAATGATATTCATTGCCACGCTGCCCGCCCCACCAGGGCGCGATTCCCTTCCCACAACACGGAAAACCGGCACCGGTGCCTCTGGACTTATCCGCTCGACATCACCATGGATATAACGATCGAGCATGAAATCCCCCACCAATACAACCTTGGGAGCAGCAAGATTTTCAACGACATGTATCAACTGACGCATAGCAAAAATTCTATATCCACTTAGACTATGTTGCAACTTTTCGATAAAGCCACTCTAAACGAAGAGAATGGATAATCAAACAATATAGACAAACTCGCTAAATCTACCAATGGAAAACCAATCAGCCCAAAAGTTGCTTTTTAAGACCCCTGCTGGATATAATCGATGCGTGGGATGAAAATTAACTTTCATTAGATATATGAAGACAAAACGGGTAATTATCAATGCTGATGACTTCGGCTTTTCCGAAGGGATAACGACGGGGATAATCCTCGCACACAGAGAAGGTATCGTTACCTCCACCACGTTGATGGCTAATATGCCCTATGCCGCTGAAGCGGTGAATCGACTGAAGGAAGTCCCCTCGCTGGGTGTTGGTCTGCATCTGAACGTTTCCCAGGGCCCAGCCCTATCTGCTGTTGGTAAAGCCATGCTGGCTGAATCCAACGGATTGATGAACCATTCGGGCGGGAGCGTCATCATCTCAGCCATCTATAATCCGCGAATCCTCAAGGCGATAGAAGCAGAATTCCAAGCCCAAATTGAATGGGCGCTCGAGCACGGCATCAAACCGACACATCTGGACAGTCATCGTCATTGCCACGCATTTCCAACTATTTTTAGCCGTGTGGCTCGTTTAGCCAAGCGATACAAAATACCTTACGTAAGATGGTATGGTGAGCCGTTGCCGGGAAACGGCCTTATCGCCGGGGAAGCAAGGCAAAGACGAATACGCAAAGCCCTTACCATCTTCTCACGATTCAATCAGTTCCTGCAAGACAATCTACGGGCTACTCGCTGTGCGTGGGGCATCGAGCATACAGGTATGCTCGATGCCAATTTACTTATAAGGTTGGCAGATCTGGTTCGGCCGGGTATAACAGAGATAATAACCCATCCGGGCTTGCCCGATGGGTTATCAGCTTCAAGTACGAGGCTGATTGAATCGAGGAAGGTTGAACTTGAAGCCTTGTGTAATCCCGATGTAAAAAATGCCTTTCTAAACAACGGTATTGAGCTAATTCATTATGGAGAAATCTGAAACTATCCCGAACGAACCAGCCCAGGTCGATTACAGCGTAGTTGTCCCACTTTACAATGAGCAGGACGTCATAGAGAAACTTTATCGACGAATTACCAGCGCAATGAGCCGACTCAAGGGACACTACGAGATAATCTTCGTCAACGATGGTAGCAAGGATAAA